>JAAXKN010000018.1:83079-85658 GCA_025612375.1 Ignavibacteria bacterium | reverse complement strand
CCTCAACTTTTTCAATAGTCGATATTTTCGGCACTTCAACTTTTTCCATATCTCTCAAGTTTAATCCTACAATAATTCCCATATTATAACAAAAAATAGTTCAACCTTCAACGTTCGACGTTCGACGGTAGAAAATCATTCTGGTAAGGTTTTTAAATACCTGGACAGTCCCATAATCAGACTTTTTATCTTTGTCGATTGATTATATAGGTCTTCAAATTCTTTTGGGGTAATGTAATTCAGATCCAATATAACATATAACAACGACTGAACTTCTGAAGCTGAACGGAATGAATAACTGAGAAAATTGAGAAAGGATTTACTCGAATTGCTGTCGAATCCTTCGGCAATATTAGCCATAATTGATACTGAAGCTCTTTGAACTTGGTCTTTTAATCCATAGTCTCTTGATAGCTGCCCCTTATTACAAAGGCTGTACACATGTCGTGTAAGCTCTCTGGCCACTTTCCACGATTCTATATCTTCAAATCTTTCTATCTTCATCTTATGTTTTACCGTCGAACGTTGAACGTCGAACGTCGAACCTATTTTCTCCTCATGTATAGTACTTCATTAATCTGCCAGCTGTTCTTTGGATAACGCGAAATCCTCAGCTTCCCGGCATTGTGAAGCTTCTCCAAAAAGTAGTCTATCATCAGCTTCGGCTGCTTCAGAGTCCTGGCAATATTGGCCGAATACAGATCCTCAATTGCCCCTTCATTCATCTTACGCTTTATTAAATCCAGCAGCCCCTTCAACACATCAATATAATTCTTATAATACTTGCGCAGAAAAATCGTGAACCCCTTGGACGTTATCCCGTAAACATATACCGGACGCGCCGATTCCATGTAGAATAACCTGAATATATTCCCATTCTCATGCAGCCTCTCCAGGGCATCTATAATATCTTTGTCATCTATTAAATAACAATCCAGTTCCTTGCGTATATGCGAAAGAGATATTACAGGATAATCCCTCATTAATGCGTGACTGTATGAAATGTTGAATAGCAGGTCCACAATGCCCGACATCTCAGGTTCATTCTTAGACTTACCGGTTCTGTTCCGTGGCTGTTCGACTTTTGAGCGGAAAGAATTTGGCGTTAAGTCCATAAAATTATGCCCTCGTTTTGGTTGAAGAATTCTGCCTATTTCTCGGTGTGACTTGCCGCCGGAAGGGGAGATATGGGCATATGCCCTCTTTAAATGCCCACTTCTCCCTTTATCCCTCCTTCATGGAACAACCGGAGCCGGCGCTCCAACGTCCCATTATGTTTCGCCTTTAATTTAATAAAGAGATATTTATACCCTTTGTCAAGTTCTATCACCCCTGTAACTCCCTTTATTAACAATGCTGTGACGCACACCCCAGTTGCTCAAAATATATTTGAATTTTTGGGTTTTTATTATCTCAATGGGTGTGAATTTAAGAGGGAAAATGGAAAAGGGAATTCAGGGCAAGCGGGCTGTTTTAATGACAATTATAAAATAATTCGTTAATTTATTCATGCCTTTTGTAAAACTCCATAAACTTAATGAGGGGCAATATGCTTAGAATATTATTTCTTTCCCTGATAATGCTTGCCTGCATCACGGGATGCAAAAAGGAAACTTCTGTAGAACCTTTTAACTACGAAAGAGATACCCCCTCCTGGCTGAAGGAAAAAGTCGACGTAATGTCGCAGAACAAAGATTATTTCGGCACAAAAGTCTTCAGATACGATTGGAAGGGAAGTGCTATATACTACTGCCGGAATATAACCTTTTCCCGTCAGCCGGTTCAAAATGAAATTTTGCTTGACAACAGAACTCTAAACTGTTATTTTACCGACTAATGGAGCTGTTTGCCTAATTTTTAGTATTCTTTTTGAAATTGTCAGGGACCCGTAAAAGAGTTTTTAATATATTTGCAACAAGGGGAAGCGAAATGAAAAAAGAAGAAGTGCTGAAGTTCTTGCACCGCAAAAACTATACAAAAATGTTCCTGGCTCGCGAACTGGGAATGACCCGGCAGGGACTCGAGTACCACCTCAGGGGCGATGGCAATGTCAAACAGTTCATTGCCGATAAAATCCGTGACCTTACAGGATACGACAGCGGCTGGGAAGATGAAGAGGACGCAATTAGCGCAAAAGGTCACTTTTTCCCCCTCCTGGATATGCAGAAAATTGAAGAATCAAACATCCCTTTTCTCATTACTCATACTGCCCATAACCAGTTTTTTCACTATACTAAAAAAGAACTCTGCTTCTGTATTACTGCCTTGGGCGATTCCATGCAGGGACAAAGTGCACGCGCTATTGCAGACGGCGATATACTATTCATCGACATGGAACAGAAAATGATGAATGGCGATATCGTGTTTGTAATGCTTAAAAACGGCAGGAAGTTCGTCCGTATTTATATGGCAAATGACGGCGAGTTTACCTTCAAACCGCTGAACCCCGCTTACCCGGAAATAAACGTGAAAAAAGAAGACGTGGAATTCGTCTACAGAGTCCTCCTGGTCCGCACCAAGGACCGCGAACTCTAATTCCAAATTTAATCCGAGGTCCGGCCCCTCATCGCCGGACCTCA
>JAAXKN010000018.1:0-82979 GCA_025612375.1 Ignavibacteria bacterium | reverse complement strand
GCGAACTCTAATTCCAAATTTAATCCGAGGTCCGGCCCCTCATCGCCGGACCTCAGCCCTTCCTCCCCGTCGAACGTTGAACGTCGAACCTTCCTCCCCGTCGGACGTCGGACGTCGGACGTTGGACGTCGGACGTCGGACCTCCTTTCCCGCCTAACGTTGAATTTTAGTAATATACTTTTTACCTTATCCTATAACCACTTAACCTAAAACCTGTATTTTCTCCCGGAGGGCACTATGAAAACCAGGGCTAATTTCAAAGGGCACGCAATCCACCAGATGCTTATCCCTTTCCCAATTGGGTTAATGATCGGCGCTTTCATTTTCGACGTTCTTGGCTATATACTTAATGCCCCTTCTTTATGGATCACCGGCTACTATACCTCTGCCGCCGGAGCCCTGATGGGCCTCGCTGCCGGCCTCCCGGGCTTTATCGATTACACCATGAGCGTTCCGCCAAACAGCACCGGCTTCACACGGGCTACAAAACATATGTCTTTCCAGATTGCTACTGTTATCCTCTTTGCCATTGCCTGGTTCTTAAGAGGCGCTGTTGACGCTAAACCCCAAACTATTACAATACTGCTCGAACTTGCCGGCACAATTACGGTTACTATCGGCGGATGGATGGGCGGAACCCTCGTCGACCGCAATTTCATCGGACCCGACCACCGCTACGCTCAATCGGGCAAATGGAAGGAATCTTCTCTTTCGGGCAAAAAAGGGGAGACAATTGAAGCTGCTAAAACAGATGAGCTTAAAGTTAACCAGATGAAGCTCCTCCACGTTAACGGCGAAAGAATCGTCCTGGCCAGGACTGAAGAGGGATATATGGCTTTCCACGACAGATGCTCGCACAGGGGAGGGCCCCTTGCAGACGGAGTCCTGATCTGCAGCACTGTCCAGTGCCTCTGGCACGGCTCCCATTTCGACGTTAAAACCGGAAAGGTAAAATCAGGCCCGGCTAAGGAAGACATTAAAACCTTCCCCGTTTTTGAACAGGATGGAAAAGTTATGCTGAAAATTGATTTCCCGGCGTAATTTATGTGACTCTTTTACCCGGCAAGCTGAATCCGGAAAATAGTTTTATAACTCCGGGATGTCCTTTGAATTTTTATCCCTTTTTTATACTTTTAACTTGCTCATGCCGGGCTTCCGGCTCATCTGATGAATCGCGAATAACTGGGGATGAATATGATAGACCTCCTGCTTGAGAAAATACCTGGACTTAAAAATAACTGGGATAAATACAGCTGCTTTTTCAGGGATGAAAAAATAAACGCTGGAGAAGTGCTCCTTTCAGAAGGCAGCGTGGCAGACAAAATGTACCTGATCAAAAAAGGATGCCTTAGGATCTGGTTCAATAATAATGGCAAGGACATTACACTCCAGTTCTTCTTCGAGGGCGAGGTCGTCTCATCCATAGAAAGCTTCTTTTCAGGCATGCCCAGCGCATTCACTATAGAAAGTATAGAGCCTTCGGAAATTGTTGCAGTTTCAAAATCTTCATTCCAGGAAATGATCCATTCAGTTCCCGGCTTCGGCCCATTCATGCAGGAGTATCTAATTAAAAGAATGATCCATTACGCGGGACTATTCCTTTCCCGCATCAGGGATAACCCCGCACAAAGATATGAAGACCTTATAAAAACAAACCCCCGTATAGTTCAGCGCATACCGCAGCACTATATTGCATCCTATCTCGGTATAACACCCGTTTCACTTAGCAGAATAAGAAACCGCCTCCGGGAAATTTCTTAACAATTGTTAATGAAATAATTCTTTTCGGGAGGTAATTTTGTTCTGGGTGCAGGGTGCTTCTCTTACAGACCATCTGCAATTGAATACTCAGAATAAAACAATCAATAGGAGGAAAAAATGGAAAAGTTACGCAATTTTAATAAAAGAGCCTTTATCTCATCCATTATGTTTATTTCGGGCGCAGGCCTTCCGCTTTCAGGCTATATGAATCACATCTTAGGCCTTAGCGGAATGAATTTAAGCAGACATGTCTGGATGTCGGTTCACAACGTCCTGGGTGTACTTTTTGTCGTATTTACACTATGGCATATAGCACTGAACTGGAAAGTAATGAAACTCTACTTCAGAAAAGCGGCCAGTCTGGTTATCAGCCGTGAAACACTATATGCGTTTTCCCTCGTCCTGATATGCCTGGGCATGTTTGTCCTACACGCCATCCACCTAACCCGGTAAACATCCGGGCTATGCCTTCGAACTTCGAACCCTTCCTCACCGTCGAACCTCGAACGTAGAACCCTTCCTCACCGTTGAACGTCGAACGTCGAACGTCGAACCTTCTCTCCCCCCAGCGTCCCCATCGACTTCTGCAGCCTTATCACGGACGTATTATAGTCATACAGTGCCTGAATGTTTGTTATCCTTGCATTCGCCAGCGTTATCTGCGCATCCGTAATCTCGGTCGGCGAACCCACTCCCGAATTGTACCGCCCCTGCGCCAGCCTAAGGTTCTCTACTGCCGACTGCACCAGCTTATAAGAAGCCCCGATTCTCTGGTAAGCCTCGCTCATGGCAAGATAATTCTGCGAAACGTCCAGTATCGCATTCTGCCTCTGCACATCGGCCGCTGCCATGGCCTGCTCTACATTGGCCTGGCTCTCCTGAACCTGCGCACTGACGTAAAACCCCTGGAAAATGGGTAATGCGAAATTTAATCCCGCGTTCCACCTGCTGTATAAAGGAAGCCCGAAACCGTTCCAGTTGTAATTTCCCACAGCCGAAATCACCGGCAGGTTCTGTGCCCACGTGGCGCTTAAAAGCTCCCTGTTTGCCTGAACCCTGTAATCTGCCGCCTTCAGCTCCGAACGGTTTTCAAGCGCAATAGCCCTGGCACTGTCAAGCGGCATCGTAAACTTACCTGCCCTCAGTGAATCCAGTAGCACGTAACTGCCCGGGTTCTGTACACCAATTGCATTCTCCAGCTGCAGCTTTGCTATCTGAACCTGATTGCGTGACCTTAGAAAATTAACCTCCGCATTGGCAACATCCACTTCTGCCTTAGTTACGTCATACTCTGCCGTCCTTCCCGCCTTAAAAAATGCCTGCGCAACTTTAAGATGCTCCTCAGCCTGCTGAAGAGTCTCTTCATTTACCTTTACTACATACTGCGTCTGCAGATACCCGTAATACGCCGTCTGCACACCTACGATCACGTTTTCAAGCGCCGACTGGTAATCCTCCGATGATGCACCTACAAAATTTTCGTTTGCCGAAACCCTGCCAGAGGTTCTTCCAAAATCCCACAGGAGCTGCTGCGCCTGAAATCCTGCCGTGTAGCTCCTGTAAGTCTGCTCGCGTACCGGAATTGAAGGGTTAAATACAAACGAGCCCTGCGTATATGTGCCTGAGGCTGTAAAGCTTATGGCAGGGAAGTAACCCGAGCGGCTCTGCCTTAAAAGCGAGCGGCTGACATCGTAGCCCGAAACGGCTATCCTTACAGAAGGATTGTTCTCAAGCGCCATATTAGTCGCGTCCTCAATCGAAAGCCTGTCAAAATTTACAACCTTCACCTGCCCGTAAACATTTATCGCAAAAAGCATGAACAGTATGGCTGCAGGACTTGTCTTTAACCTCATTTATCGTCTTCCTCCCCGGTGCTTTCTGTCAAAGGGTCCTCAGTTTGAGCTTCTTTTAATTTTCGCCTGAACTTCATTTCAAATACCATGTAAAGAGCCGGAACAAAAAACAGCGTAAGCAGCATTGAAATTGTAAGACCTCCAATAACGGCAATTGCAAGAGGCGCCTGCGTGCTCTCACCGCCAATTCCGGCTGCCATAGGAATAAGCCCAAGCACTGTAGCAAGTGACGTCATAAGAATAGGCTTCAGCCTTGTCCTTCCGGCCAGCACCACGGCGTCATGAAGGTTAATACCCTGCATCCTGAGCCGGTTTGTAAAATCCACCAGCAGAATTCCGTTGCTTACTACAATACCTATCATAACAATTATACCCTGGAAGGATGTTACAGAAAGCGTCGTATTCGTCAGGAAAAGAGCCCACAATACGCCTACTAACCCCAGCGGAACTGTAAACATAATGATGAAAGGATCCATAAACGACTGAAACTGCGAGGCCATTACCACATAGATCAGAAGTATTGCAAGCCCGAATGCCAGAAGAAGATCGCGGAAAGTCTTCTGCTGCTGCTCCACATTTCCCGTCAGCTTTATTTCAAAACCCGGCGGAACAGTAAGTCCCGCAAGCCTCTCATTGATATCTGCTGCCACACTCCCAAGATCACGCCCGGATACGTTTGCCGTCACGTCAACAATTCTCTGCTGATACTTCCGGTCAATCTGTACCGGCGCATTTGCCAGCTGAATTGTGGCAATATTTCCTAAGAGCACCTGATCTCCGGACGGGGTAGTGATGTTTATATTCTGCAGGTCATTTATCTGTGAACGGAAGTTTTCATTCAGGCGAACAAGAATGTTGTACTGGTTGCCTGTTACGGGATCTGTATAAAGTGAGGCAATTGAGCCGTTTATCATCGTGTTAATTGTATTGGAAATCTGTGCCACATTAATGCCCAGAGTACCGGCTTTCTGTCGGTCAATATTAATCCTTAACTCCGGCAGGTTATCCTCACGGCTGCTTTGTACGTCCGTGGCTCCGGGAACGCTGCGCACAATGTCTGAAATCTCGTGCGACAGCCTTGAGCCTGCCTCAAGGTCAAAACCCCTTATCTCAACGTCAATCGGAGCTGTAGAACCGAAATTCATGAGGAACTTCAGAAACCCTCCCGTGCTTGCAAATACCGTGGCACCTGGAATCCCCATGATCCTGGGCCGCAGCGCCTTCACAATCTCAAACACCGTCCTGTCCCTTTT
Source organism: Ignavibacteria bacterium (assembly GCA_025612375.1). NCBI lineage: Bacteria > Pseudomonadati > Ignavibacteriota > Ignavibacteria > Ignavibacteria bacterium. The sequence goes on along the minus strand of JAAXKN010000018.1, from coordinate 78,112 downwards.
TTCTATTGGCGTCAGCGCAACCTGTATAATTGCCGCATGACTGCCGGCATTCCTGCTGAAAAGGTTCCCGCTACGTGCCGCCGGTACCCCTATATCCGAAATCATGGTCTCCACTTCTGGCACGTTCCTTTGAATTATCTGCTCAATGTTCCTTACAGTTTGTTCCGTTACCTCCGTACGCGTCCCTACGGGCAGTTTTACCGTTAGAGTGAACTGTCCTTCATCCTGCTCCGGGAAGAATTCCGAGCCTATGAACTTGAAAAGTATAAGCGAAATGAGCGCCGCAACAACAATCCCAAGTATTACATACCTTTTCCGCTTTAACCCAATTTCAAGATACTTCACATATGTATTGTCTATTTTCTCCAGTGCGTCATGCGCAAATACCCTTATCCTGTCCGGCACCTTTGGGGATCCTCTGTCCAGATGCTTTTCCGGCGGCAGATACTTTAGACACATTAAAGGCGTGACAGTCCTTGAAACAAAAAACGACCCGAAGAGCGCCACTGCAATCGTAATTGTAAGCGGGATAAATAACATCTTTGCAATACCGCTTAAAAACACAATGGGCAGAAAAACTATAACTGTAGTAAGAGTTGAGACAAAGATAGGGGAGGCGACTTCCCGCGCCGCGGCTAGAGTAGCCTGCATCTTTGTCTGCCCTTCCTTCCTCTCATTATAATGACGCGAAATTGCCTCCAGTTCAACAATCGAATCATCCACCAGACGCCCTACTGCAAGAGCCAGTCCTCCGAATGTCATAATGTTAAGCGTCACGTTGCCGAAACGGAACCATATGAATGTAATTAAAATGGATAGCGGAATGGCAACCAGAATTATCAGTGTGCCCCTTAAGTTCCTGAGGAAAAGCATGATAATGATCATTGCCAGTATTGCACCTAAAAGGGCTTCCCTCTGCAGCCCTGAAATTGTCTGCCTGATATAAACCGACTGGTCGAACGAAAGTGACATCCTTACCGTATTCGGCACACCGTTAAGGTGCGGCAGGGCACGCACAACGGCATCTACCACCTCCACCGTATTTGCGTTTGCAAGCTTCTGCACTCTCAGCGTAAGCCCCGGCTGCCCGTTTATTCTTATAAGCTCGGTCTGCTCCTGAAAACTGTCTTCCACTTTCCCTATGTCTTTTATCCTTACCGGTACCCCGTTTGTAACCCTAACAACTATATCCTGCATCGGCTGCACTACGTTAAAACGGCTCTCGGTCTTAAGCGAATAGTCGTAAGTTCCCGCCTTAAGATCCCCCGATGGGATAATCAGGTTCGAATTTGCTATTGCCGTAAGCACGTTCTGTACAGGAATCTGCAGCGCTTCCAGGCGGTCACGGTCCAGTATTACATGAATTTCACGTATCTTACCGCCTAAAACCTGCGCCGAAGCAACTCCGGGCAGGTGCTCCACCTGCGGCTCCACAACATTGTACGCCAGATCATAAAGATCCCTCTCATCCATATTTCCCGACATTGCAATGTTGCATACCGGCAGGTTCGTAATGTCAAACCTCAGTACAACCGGCGTGTTTACACCCGTGGGCAGCTGGTTTACTATACGGTTCACCCTCTGAACCACGTCCACAAGCCCTACATCAAGATTTGCATTCCAGTTGAAATTAATTCTTACCTGCGAGATACCCTCTTTTGTGGACGACTGAACGTAATCCACGTCACTTACAGAACTGACGTTTCTTTCTACTAATGTTGTTACTGTCTGTTCCATATCCAGCGGACCTGCACCCGGATAAAAAGTAATCGTCGTTACAACGGGTATTGTGAAATTCGGCAGAAGATCCACAGGAAGCTGCGAAAACGAAACCACCCCGAATACCATAATGATACATGCTAAGAGGAATGTCGAAATAGGGTAGCGTAGTGCTAATCTGGTTAACCACATATAAATCTTTCACTTTTTTACTAATCTTACATTAATCCCGTCTTTCAGAAACTGCTGCCCAACGGAAATAACGCTTGCCGAATCTGTAATGCCTGTAGTCACCTCAGTCTGCCCGTTCTGATCGGCTCCTGTCTGAATGTTATTCCGTCTGGCTTTCCCATTGTCCAGAAGATAAAGGAAATTTCCTTTTTCATCGTGCATTACAGCCTGCGTTGGCACCGTAAGAGCATCTTTGTGCTGAGCAGCTATAATATTTACTTCGGCATACATTCCGGGCTTTAAGGCTCCGCCCCAGTTGGGAATTACTATCTCAATTGTCAGTGTACGCGTTGTCAGGTCAATTGCCTGATTGACCCTCTGGATCGTTCCCTCAAACTGCCGCCCGGGGAATGCATCCACTTTAATAATGGCTTTTTTGCCCCGGGTAATTAATGGTATGTCTTTTTCCAGTACATTTACTACAATCTTAACGCTGTCTATATCCATAATTGTATAAAGCGTGGAACTGCCCGGCTGCACAAGAGCTCCGCGGTCAAGAAACCTTTTGGTTATATAACCGCTGAATGGTGCTGTAACCTTTGCATAACTGAGCCTCGTCTGTGCCGTGGCAAAATTGGCACTGGCTACCTTCAGCGCCGCCTCCGCATTATCCAGCTCCTGCCTTGCAATCAGGTTCTGCTGAAACAGCTGCTTCGTGCGGTTGAAATTGATTTTGTTGTTGTTGTATGTGGCAAGCGCCTGCTCGTACTGCTGAAAAAGCTCCGTGGAATCTATTACCGCCAGTATCTGGTTGCGCCTTACATAAGTCCCAATATCAACGTACATCCGTTCAACGTTGCCGCTGACCTTGGAGAATATATTTGCCTGCTGCACGGCTCCAATGTCGCCCGTATACCTGAGCGTGTAGGTAACATCCTGCCTTGCCGGTCTGGTAACCTGAACCAGGGGAGCCATCTGCCTTGGAGCCTGTGGAGCCTGCTCCTTTCTGCCCGCAAAAATCCTGAATCCTATAAAAATTACAACTATGGCAGCAGCCCCGGTTATTATCCATTTAGTCCGTTTATTCATAAATGTCACATTCAAAATTTTAACGCCGCAAATTGAAAAGCCGCATAGGGAAGGGAATAGTGCCCTGCCCGTTCGCACATTTATATAATATCCAACCAAACAGAATTCAAAAAAAGGTATTCTTTTTTTCTCCAGCCCAACCCTGCACACCATGGAACCTTTCCCATTTTCCCCCTGTCCAACTTATTCTCCCCCCGCCTTTCTTAACCTCGAACCTCTTCTTCCCGTCGGACGTAGGACGTCGGACCTCCTTGACTCCTCTCTCCCTTTTCCCTAAATTTCACCTTCAAAATTTTGAGAATAATTATGAACGACAACGACTTATTTAATTCAGACGAAATGAAGGGCATTGCCTTCGGTAAGGAATTCTACCTCCACGAAAATTTTACCAGCAGGAACTATTCAGATTCAGAACTGAAGGATACCGAATTTACAGACTGTGAATTCGAAAAAATGAATTTCGAAAAAACCAGGTTCAAATACGTGAGGTTCGAAAACTGCACCTTTAATAAATGTAACCTGGGCCTCATAAAAATTACAGGATGCAGATTTATTGACTGCAAATTTACCGACTGCAAATTGATAGGCATTAACTGGCAGGAAGCCGAGGCACCAATTGAAATCAAAATGGAAAAATGCAAACTCGACTATTCGGTTTTCTACGGCCTCGACTTAAGAAGAATTGAAATAACTGAGTCCTTTGCCAAGGAAGTAAACTTCGAAAATGCGGATCTGAGCAAGGGGAAGTTTAACGGCACCGACTTTTCCCTAAGCAAGTTTAAGAATACTAATCTTTCTTTTGCCGATCTGCGGGAAGCAGCGAACTACGACATTAACCCCGAGTTCAACAAAATTAAAAAAGCTAAGTTCAGTATGCCGGAGGCAATGACACTCCTGCAGTGCTTTGATATCGATATCAGCTAGACTGCCATAAACCGGGCGGGCTTCATATGAAAAAGGCTCTGAATATGTTTCAGAGCCTTCTTCAAAGGGCATTTACCTTAGGAATTCCAGTTCATCATGCTCAGAAAGCGGGATCCAGTCATACTCCTTCCGCGTGGTCTTTCTTACAAATGGCTTAAATCCAAAACTGCCTTTATCTGGTCCCTCAGTCAAATATCCTATTGTGCCCTGGTAATCCGCAGCTCCTTCTACAATAATGAGCTGCACCGGTTTGTTTAAGTCTGTTTTACTGAGGTTTTTTACTAACATACACACCTTTCCTATTGTTTCTGGACATTAATATTCTACTAAACCTTAAAATCCGGTTCAATAACCAAATGCATCCCCGCATCTTATGCAAAAATTTCCACCAGCGGTCTTTACAATATTGCTTAATTGTCATAGCTTTGTTCTATTAACAATTATTCCTTTGGCTTATGAAACAGTTTTTTAAATTTATGTTCGCCTCCATGCTGGGCACTTTCCTGGTCTTCCTGATAGCTGGAGTTATGTTCTTTTTCTTTCTGGCTCTCCTTGTCTCCGGACTCGAAAGGGAGAAAACAGAAACTATCCCTTCTCACTCGGTGCTCGTCGTTAAACTCGATTATCCGCTTTCTGAAAGGTCTTCACCTAATCCGTTCTCCGGATTCTCACTCTCATCCCTTCAAATCAGCCGTAAAGCAGGCCTGAATGAAGTCCTGAGGAATATCCGTAAGGCTAAGAGCGATTCGGATATAGACGGCATTTACCTCGACTTAAATGACTTTATGCCGGGCGGTATGGCCTCAATTGAAGCCGTCAGACGCGAACTAGGCGACTTCAAAAAATCCGGAAAGTTTGTCCTGGCCTTCGGCGACAATATTTCGCAGGGAGCCTACTACCTCGGCTCTGTTGCCGATAAGATTTATCTTAATCCCGCCGGAAACCTCGACTTTAAGGGCCTCAGCGCCGAAATGTACTTCTTTAAGAAAACTCTCGACAAACTCGAAATAGAAGCTCAGATCTTCCAGTACGGTAAATATAAAAGCGCAACTGAGCCTTACCGCCTGGATAAAATGAGTAATGAAAACCGTACGCAAATGGCCGCCCTTCTGGGCTCCATATATAACAATATGCTGAAAAATATTGAGGCTTCCAGACATATTCCTTTTAATGAACTGAACAGGGTCGCAGATAACCTCCTCATTCAGCGCCCTGAAGACGCAAGAAAATATAACTTCATAGATTCACTTGTCTATTACGATCAGGTCTATGAGATCCTCCGCTCTATAACCCATGCGCCTAAAAAGGAAAAGGTCAGCCTCGTTAGCCTTGAAGAGTATTCCGACGTGGCAACGGGCTCCAACAACTCTTCAAGAAATAAAATTGCCGTAATCTATGCCGTCGGCGAAATTCTCAACACAGACGGAAGTGAAAGAACAATAGGAAATAAAAATATCTCTGAGGCTATCCGCCAGGCACGCAGCGATGACAACGTAAAGGCAATCGTAATGCGCGTTAATTCTCCCGGCGGCTATGCCCTCGTGGCCGACGAGATCTGGCGCGAAGTATCCCTTACTCACGGCAAAAAAACATTTATTATTTCTATGGGAAACTATGCCGCCTCCGGAGGCTACTATATCTCTTGCGCCGCCGATACAATAGTCGCCGAACCTACTACCATTACTGGCTCAATCGGCGTGTTCGGCATTATACCTAACTTTGAAGGCTTCCTCAAAAATAAACTTGGCGTTACTTCAGACAGGGTTAAAACAGGGAAGTTCTCCGACCTGGGCTCTACGAGCAGACCATTTAACAAAGAGGAGAAAGCAATTATTCAAAGAGAAATTGACAGGGTCTATGAAACCTTCGTCAATAAAGTCGCCAAAGGAAGAAAGAAAACTTTCGCCCAGATAAACGATATAGCTCAGGGACACGTCTGGACGGGCCTCCAGGCTAAAGAGCTGGGACTTGTGGATGTTATCGGCGGACTTGATGATGCCATTAAAATTGCAGCATCAAAGGCTAAAATTAAAAACTATTATGTTACCGAGTTCCCCAGACAAAAGGGATTTTTCAGATCAATCGTTGAAGACTTTTCAACCGGGACTGAAGAAACTATTATAAAAGAAAAACTCGGCAGCGGCTTCAGGTTCTATAATGAACTGGAAAACGTAAAAAATATGGAGGGCGTCCAGACCCGCTTGCCTTTCATATTGGACGTATATTAAATTATTCTAAGGTTTACTTTTGCATTACACGTTAGTATTCAATTAAATAATTAATAGGATATAAAATGAAATTTATCACTATTCTAACACTAATTTTTATGATAACTATGGAAACATTCTCACAGAATATCGAAAGAAAGGATGTCCCGCCTAAATACCAGTGGAACCTGTCCGACCTCTATGGCTCAGTGGACCAGTGGAAGCAGGATAAGCCGCAGATTATAAAGGGTATTGACGAAGTCGCTTCGTACAAGGGACGCCTGGGCGAAAACGCTCAGACTTTCTATAAGGCTTTGTCTCTGTACTTCGACGTCCTGAAAAAATATTATAAGTTCGCCGAGTATGCCTCACGCCTTAGCGACGAAAACCTCAAAATTGCTTCTAACCAGGCCTTGAGCCAGGAAGCCTCTGCTCTCGGAACCCAGTTCTCGGAAAAGACCTCCTTCATCAGCCCGGAAATATTAAAAATAGATTCCGGAAGGCTTAAGAACTTCTTTACTGAGGAAAAAAGGCTTTCAGACTACCGCATGTTTGTAGATAACATTGAACGCCTGAAAAGCCATACTCTCTCTGAAGCTGAAGAAAAAATTCTTGCCAGCTTTAACCTCCCGGGGGAGACACCAAGCCTGGTCTATAACATTTTCAATAATGCCGAAATGCCTAACCCGAAGGTTACTTTGTCTAACAATGAATCAGTCGAACTCTCGGCTCCGGCTTTTACAAAGTACCGTACCGTGGAAAACAGAAGCGACAGGGAGAAGGTCTTCAGCACTTTCTTTACAGGATATTCAAAATTCCAGAATACAATAGGCGCTAACCTGGCCGGTAAGGTGAAAAATGATCTGGTCTATTCCAAAAACAGAAATTACGCCAGCACTCTCGAATACGGACTTAGCGGCCCCAATATTCCGGTTTCAGTTTATGAAAACCTCATTAGCCAGATTCATAAAAACCTCCCGACACTCTATAGGTTCCTCGACCTCAAAAAAAGAATGCTCGGAGTAGATACGCTGCACTACTACGACCTCTATACCCCGATCGTAAAGGAAGTTAAAATGCCTTTTACAATTGAGGAGGGACAGAAGGTAATTAAGGATGCCTTAAAGCCGATGGGAGATGAATACCTCCAGACTCTCCAGAAAGCTTTCGATAACAGGTGGATAGACTATATGCCTACGGTAGGCAAAATGTCGGGCGCTTACTCCTCAGGCGCGGCTTATGACATTCATCCTTACATACTTACAAACTGGACGGGTGATTATGAATCGGTTTCAACCCTGGCGCACGAGCTGGGTCATACAATGCACAGCTATTTCTCAAACAAGAACCAGCCATTCGCAACTTCCGACTATGCAACATTTGTTGCTGAAATTGCTTCCACGTTCAATGAGAACCTGCTGAATAATTACATGGTAAGCCACGCTAAGACAAAAGAAGAAAAGCTATACCTCCTGGGAAGCTACCTTGAGCTCTTAAGAACTACCATATTCCGCCAGACTCAGTTTGCGGAATTTGAATGGGAAATCCACAAGGCTGTTGAAAACGGCCAGTCTTTAACCGGTGAAGTAATGAGCGACATTTACTATAAGCTCGTTAAACAGTATTACGGAAACGATCAGGGCAAGTGTATAGTCGATCCCTACATCGCTTACGAATGGGCTTATATACCTCATTTTATCAATTACACTTATTATGTATTCCAGTATTCAACGTCACTTATATACTCAACTGCCATTGCCCAGAAGGTCATTACAGAAGGCAAGCCTGCAGTAGACAAGTATTACAACATACTTAAAGGCGGCAGTTCCGATTACCCGATCGAGCTCATAAAGAAAGCCGGCATAGATCCTTTGTCCTCACAGCCCTTTGAACTTGCAATGAAAAGGATGAACGACGTCATGGACCAGATCGAAACTATTCTTAACCAAAAATAATTTATCATAATATTTCAAGCCTTCGGCATCCAACAAATGCCGAAGGCCTTCTTCCCGTCGGACGTTGGACCTTCTTTCTTTCCGTCGGACGTCGGACGTTGGACGTCGGACGTCGGACCTTCTTTCATTTTCTCCCCCGAAATCTTTATATTTAATAATGTTTAATTCCGTGACTGAGGGTGAAAAATGGAGTTTAAGAATTATTACGAAATCCTGGGCGTAGATAAAAACGCTACAACAGATGAAATTAAAAAGGCTTACAGAAAACTGGCTAAACAGTACCATCCCGATAAAAACCCAGGCAACAAGGAAGCCGAGGAAAAATTTAAGGAAATTACTGAGGCCAATGAGGTCTTAAGCAACACCGAAAAAAGACAAAAGTACGATAACCTCTCAAGTAATTACAACGCCTACCAGCGCACCGGCGGCGGAACAACCGACGACTGGTTCAGAAACTTCGCTCAAAGCCAGCAGGGACGCGAGTACCAGTCTACGGGCGACTTTGAGGACATTTTCAGTAACCTCGGCGGCCAGGGAGGCGGCGCAGGATTCGGCGGATTCTCAGATTTCTTCCAGGCCTTCATGGGCGGCGGCTCTGGCGGTGGCTTTACTTCCTCCAGACGCACTCAACGCTCAAGAAGCCGCAAGGGTAGCGACTATGAAGCAACCATGAATATTACTCTCGAGGAGGCTTTTAACGGCTCTGAAAGACAATTCACCATAGACGGCAGGACTATACGCATTAAAATTACTCCCGGTATGAAGGACGGCCAGAAACTCCGCCTTAAAAACCAGGGCGCCCCTGCACCCGGCGGCGGCGAAAAAGGGGACCTGTACCTTACACTCCACATCACTAAACATCCGGTCTTTGAACGCGACGGCGATAACCTCAAAATGACGGCAAAAGTCGACCTCTATACTATCGTCCTCGGCGGGAAGGAGTCTATCAGAACAATCGACGGCAAGGTAGTAAACGTTTCTATCCCTGCCGGAAGCCAGCCCGGTACAACACTGCGCCTCAAAGGTCTTGGAATGAAAAATTATAATAACCCCTCTGAACGCGGCGACCTCCTGGTAAAGATCGGAATCAGTATACCTCAAAATCTCTCCGACGAAGAAAAAAGACTCTTTACCAGACTCTCTGAACTTAGAAGATAAATGCCTTAATTCTGTAGCCCGGCTGTGACTCGGGTCATCGGGCCATCGCATCATATTGACAATCTTTGCTTTTAAGACTATATATTAAAAGAGACACTTTGGGGAAGAAAATTCTGCCGCTTTACTCTTCCTTTTATTTTGAGAGGAGGTCTGTTCATTACTTTTTGAAATGTAAATCCTGCTTTTAATAGGCAATCGTTTTCATTTTAATGCTCTGCGGTGTTCTGCGCCTAAAACTATTTTTGATTTTGACAGGCTGACAAGGTAAGGATGTAATGAAAAAAATTCTACTGATTGAAAGCGACGCCGGCTATTGTAATTATATCCGCGAACTCTTGGAAGATTTCGGCTATAAAGCTTCTACTGCGGAAAATGGCAGGGAAATAATTAAAATTGCCAGACTCATTATGCCCGACCTTATTATCTGCAGCACCGAAATCTCTGAGCCCGACGGCTACTCTGTCTTTGAGGAACTGAACCGCTACCCCGAAACCGCCGCCATCCCTTTCATATTCTTTGCCTCCGGCAAATCCGGCCTGGAGGAATTCCGCCGCGCTATGGACCTGGGAGTAGACGACTTCCTCATTAAACCCGTCAGATCCGGCCACCTGCTCAAAATTATTGAAACAAGACTCAAGAAAGTGGACCGGATACTCGAAAAACAGGAAAACTCATCAAAACGCAATAACTCTAAAAATAACTCATTCAGAAAACTTTCCAGCGACGACCGCCTCTTCCTTATGGTCGGAAACCACCCAGAAATCATCAAAATCAGCAATATTGTCTTTATTACCGCTGCCGAAGAATATAGCAATGTCTATACTACTGACGCCAGACACCTCCTGGTGCAGAAACTCCTCAAAGAATGGGAAAAAACTCTCCCTCCAAAGGTCTTCCTCAGAATCCACCGCTCTACAATAATTAACCTGGACTTTGTCAAAAAAGTAGAAAAGTGGTTTAACCACTCCTTCCGCGTCTACCTCCAGGATGTTAGCGAACCCTTCATTATCAGCAGAAGATATAGTACCAAACTAAGAGCACTCCTGAATACTTCAAAAAAATAAACTTAAGCCCCTTCCGGCATTCCGATGCCGGTACGGAGAACCTTTTATTTGTGAAAAGTAACCGTTTACTACAAAATGTAACCGGACGTTTACTTTATTGGCTAACTTGAAATAAAATTATTATCATAACACATGGTTTGCTCTTCCATTTGTCGTGTTTATATTGGCCCCGGTCCCCGGGATCCGGTGATTATGTATCTGAAGTACTTGATTATAATGTTTGTACGGTTTGATGACTATGCTTTGCTGAATTTATAAATAATTTTTGGGACATTTATGAATTACAAAATGAAGGAATTCCCTCATCAGAATCTGAAGTCTTATACCTTCGTTGATATTCTTAAACACCACGCGGAACATTCAGGCAATAAAAAAATCTTTACTTTCTTATCCGAAAAGGATACCGTCCAGGAAAGCATCTCTTATGCCGAACTGGACCGTAAAGCCAGGCTGATAGCCGCCTGCCTGCAATCCCTCAACATGAAAGGGGAAAGAGCCCTCCTTTTGTATCCACCCGGCCTGGAGTATATTGCGGGATTTTTCGGGTGCCTTTATGCTGGCATCATCGCTGTACCGGCATATCCGCCCAGCCCTGCTGCACTGGAACGCTCCCTGCCCAGACTGGAAGTTATTTCAAAGGACGCTGAGGCATCACTGGTGCTGACTACAGAAAAAATTAAATCCCTCATGCAGGTCTACTTCGGGCGCCTGCCGCAGACCACACTGGCTAACAGGGCAATGAAAAAATGGAATGAATCTTCGGCTGCAGCTGAAATTAGCAGCCTATCCTGGATTGCTACCGACTCCCTCGAATCTGCAGAATGCGGCAGCTATAAGGAACTTCATATCCTGCCCGGCGAGACTGCTTTCCTTCAGTACACTTCAGGCTCAACCGGCTCCCCGAAAGGGGTTATTGTAAGCCACGGTAACCTTATCCATAACTCTGCACTCATAAAAAATGCATTCAGAGTCAATCCCGATGCTATGGAAGTCGTCCTCTGGCTTCCGTTTTATCACGATATGGGGCTCATCGGCGGAGTGCTCCAACCCGTTTTTTCGGGCATTCATGCCAGCCTTATGTCTCCTATCTCATTTCTGGGCTGGCCTATGAAGTGGCTCCAGATCATCTCTTCCATTAAAGATAAATCAGTTGTAAGCGGGGGGCCAAATTTTGCTTACGAACTCTGCATGAGAAAACTCTCCCCCGAACAGATCGATAGCCTTAACCTCAGCAGATGGAATATTGCATTTACTGCAGCCGAACCCGTCCGTGCCGAAACTATTGAGAATTTCTCAAATACCTTCAAATCCGCGGGGTTCCGTAAAGAGGCTTTTTTCCCTTGCTACGGTATGGCCGAAACAACTTTAATGGTAACAGGAAAAAGTTATAACACGCCTCCGGTTATCGAAACTTTTGATAAAAAATCACTCCAGGGAAATATACCTTCTAAAAATGCCGTAAACGACGACTCAAAATTGAAACTCGTCGGATGCGGCAAGGCTGCCGGCAACCTTGGGGTGGTTATTGTTGACCCTGAAACAGGAAGAAAATGCCCCCTCGGTGAAATCGGCGAAATCTGGATTTCCGGGCCGAGTGTTGCAAATGGATACTGGAAGAAAAAGGATGTAACAGATGATACTTTCCATGCTTTTACTTCCGATACAAAGGAAGGCCCGTTCTTAAGATCCGGTGACCTCGGTTTCATGAATGAAAACGGCGAACTTTTTGTTACGGGAAGACTAAAAGACCTGATCATTATCAGAGGAAAGAATTACTATCCACAGGATATTGAGCTTACCGTGGAAAAGTCCCACCCGGCTTTGAGAGCTTCCTGTGTGGCGGCATTTTCAATCGAGGAGGCAGCCGAAGAACGTCTGGTTATAGTACAGGAAATTTCAGCCGGGGAACACGACCTGGACCAGATTGTTGAAAAGATCAGAGGAACGGTTAATGAGGAACATGAAATCTTGGCTTATTCAATCGTTCTCATAAAGGCTAAAACTATTGCAAAAACTTCCAGCGGAAAAATCCAGCGTCAGGAAATTAAAAAACAATACTTATCCGATTCCCTTAATATCATAAAAGAAAGCAAACTCTCCGGCATATCCGTAATTAATAATTGCTATAATGAGGAAGAGGCTTTGGACCTCGCCTCGAACATTAAAGATAATCCCGATATAAACAATATCGGTAGATGGCTCCTTAACTCCCTTTCATCAATCATGAAAATCGAACTGCAGAATATCTCCCCGGGCAGATCTATTTCTAGCTTTGGAATGGACTCACTCATGATGGTGGAATTGAAAAATGATATCGAAGCAAAACTTGGAATTAATATCTCATTATCCGAAATTTTTCAAAACTCCACTTTCTCTAAGCTGTCTTATAAAATACTTGAGCAGATGTCAAATAAAAGCAATCCTGCCGCTCAGATTATCCCCCTTATGGAAAAGAGGGAAGAAAGCATCCTGTCATATGGACAAAAATCACTCTGGTTCATGCAGCAGCTGGAACCCGGCAATGCCGCATATAATGTGTTCTTCGCCGCCCGGATCCAGTCAGGACTCGACGTTGACGCCCTGAAGAAATCTTTTGACTTCATTATTGAAAGACATTCCTCGCTTAGAACTTTATACATACACGACTCTAAGGAACCTTTGCAGAAAATTCAGGTGGGAGGCTTAAACTATTTTACAAAAGTTGATGCAAGGCAATGGAATGAAAACGAACTAAAGGAAAAAATCATAATCCAGGCCCATACACCGTTTGACCTGAGCCTGGGACCTGTCTTTAAGGTACACCTTTTTGAGACAAAAGATAATGAACATATACTCCTCATGAATTTCCACCATATTGCCGTCGACTTGTGGTCAATTGTTATTATGCTCTCCGACCTAAGAATGATCTATCCTGCTATTAAAAGAGGGGAAAAACCTGAACTGGAGCATATCGACCTTCAGTATACCGACTTCGCTAACTGGCAGAAAACATTCCTCGAGGGACCGGAAGGAAGGAAAAGCCTTGATTTCTGGAAACATCAGCTCTCGGGCACATTGCCCGTACTGAACCTTCCGGTAGATAAGGCCCGCCCTCCCATAAAAACCTATAACGGCGCCGTACTCTCTTTCCAGATAAATAACAAAATTACCAACAGGCTGAAGACAATTGTACGCGACGAAAATTCAACCCTTTACATTGTCCTTTTGGCGGCATTTAATATACTCTTGTCAAAATACACACACCAGGATGAAATCATACTCGGTTCTCCTGCTGCCGGAAGAAACCATTCGGAACTGGAAAATATCGTTGGCTACTTCGTCAATTCAATGGTCATTAGAAGCCGCATTAATGAAGGCACTTCTTTTAAAGAGTACCTGCACAACCTAAGAAAGGTTGTCCTCGAAGCCCTGGACCATCAGGATTACCCCTTCTCGCTGCTCGTTGAAAAAATGCAGCACTACAGGGGTGCCAGCCGCTCGCCTTTCTTTGACGTGATGTTTGTCCTGGAAAGACCCCACCTCCTTAAAGAACTGGGCCTGGCCGGGTTTATTCTATCCGACTCCGGAGCTAAAATTAATATAGGCGGTCTAAAAATGGAGTCTTACTATATAGAGCAGAAAGTAGCCCAATTTGACCTCACGCTCAGCATCGTTGAAAAAGCAGATTCACTCTCGGCATCTTTTCAGTTCAATACCGACCTGTTCGGGAAAAGTACAATTAGACAGATGGCAGAACATTTCCAGCACCTTTTGACTGAAATAGCTGAAAACCCGGCTAAAAGAATAAACGAGATCTCGCTTATTTCTAAAACTGAAAGAAATGCCCTTGTAAATATGTGGAATTCAGCAAATAATAACTTCCATGAGAAGCTTCTTATACATGAATTATTTGAAGAACGCGTAAAGATAAACCCCGGGGCTGTAGCTGTCGCAATTAACGGCAAGGAAATTACTTACAGCCGGCTCAACTGCCTTGCCGACAAAATTAAACGCCGGCTAGAGATGATAAATCTTCCTGCGGAAACTCCTGTCGGAATTTACAGCAGAAGATCAATAGACGTAATTGCTGGAATACTAGGAATCTTTAAGGCAGGCTGTTCATATATACCGCTGGATCCGGAATACCCGGATGAAAGAATAAATTATATGATCCGTAATGCCCGTGTATCTGTGGCCCTGACTCAGGCAGACCTGGCAGGCCGCATTGCCGAAAAGAACCTTAAAGCTGTTATAATGGATGAAATAAATGATGACTGCACCTCCGGGCCAGTTAGAGCGGTTAAACCTGAAAGTACCGCCTACGTCATCTATACTTCCGGCTCCACCGGCAGGCCAAAGGGCGTCATGGTCTCGCACCAGGCCCTGGCTAACCACTGCCTGAACATAATAAACAGCTACAAGACATCCGAAAAGGACCGCGTCCTTGAATTCTCTTCCATGAATTTCGATGCCTCTTTAGAACAGATATTTACAACCCTGATTTCAGGAGCCGCTCTCATCCTGAAAGATGAGGAGCTCTTAAGTCCTCATAAATTCCTGGAAATGCTGAACTCCAGCGCAGTTACGGTTCTTAATCTCCCCCCGTCATATTTTGAGCAGCTCGTAAACGAATGGACTAAATTTGAACACCTGAACTTCCACCACCTGCGCCTTGTGATAATCGGAGGAGACGTTGCTTATTTTGACACGGTAAAGAAATGGTTCAGCCTCAATACCACGGGAATAAGATTACTTAATGCATACGGGCCTACTGAAACTACAATTACTTCCGTTACATGCGAAATAGAACCTGAAATTATACGGGACCGTGAAAGAAGTATTCCAATTGGTAAACCCCAGGCTAACAGAACCGCCTATATCCTGGATCAGCAGGGGAATTTAGCCCCCAGGGGCGTTGTCGGCGAACTCCATATCGGCGGCGGCTGCCTGGCCCGGGGATACCTCGGAAAACCTGACCTTACGGCCGAAAGATTTATACCCGATCCGTTCAGCAAAATAGAGGGACAGCGTTTGTACAGAACAGGCGACCTGGCAAGATACCTGGGCGACGGAAATCTTGAATTCATCGGCAGGGTGGATCACCAGGTTAAAATCCGCGGCTTCAGGGTTGAACTGGGCGAAGTTGAATCGGTTCTGCGCTCACACCCGTCAGTTGAAGAAGCTGTTGCTGTATTGCATCAGAGCGCCGGGGGGGATAAGAGCATTGCCGCTTATATAGTCACCGAAGAAAAATATGACGTAAATGAACTGAAAAATTACCTGCGCCAGCAATTACCGGATTTCCTTATCCCTGCATTTTTTGTGAAAATGGATAAGCTGCCTTTAACTCCGGCGGGAAAAATTGACAGGGCCGCTCTGCCCGCTTTGCAAAAGGATTTCTTAAATAAGGGCGAATCGTTTGTGGCCCCACGGACACCTATTGAAAAGAATATCGCAGGCATTATTTCAGAAGTGCTCGGCCATAGCAGCGTCGGCCTTTATGATAACTTTTTTGAAATGGGGGGGCATTCACTCCTGGCTATTAAAACACTGTCAAGGATAAATTCATCCTATCAGACTGAACTGACTGTAAGACAAATGTTTGAAAACCCGACCGTGGCCGGCCTGGCTGAGGCAATTGTCGGCAGCCAGCTTGAAACGGACCAGAAAGAATTAAATGAAATGCTCTCAACTATTGAAAACCTTTCGGATGATGAGGTAAGAAAATTGCTCGATGAATAAGACAATCTGCAGGAAAAGAAGTTAAGCTGAATAAAAATACGACACGGTGAATAATGTTTTCGTTTGTAAAATAATTATTTAACAGATGCGATGGATAATATAAAAGAAAGAATTACTGAACTTTCTCCTGAAAAACTGGCTCTCCTTATAAAAAAATTAAAGAAGGACAAATCTCCTTCCGACGACGCGATTACTCATAGAAGAAGTATCGATGATGAATATCCAATGTCTTCTGAACAAAAGGGGATCTGGTTTCTTCAGCAGCTGAATCCTGAGAGTACTTTCTACAATATACCGGCTGCAGTAAGAATTAAAGGCCGCCTGAACACTCAGGCCCTGCTTGGAGCCTTGAAAACAATAATTCAGCGCCATGAAGTGCTGCGTGCAAATTTTATTCTTCGCGACGATGAACCCCGACAGAAAATCCGTAACTTTGATCATAACACACTTGAAATTCCGCTCCTGGAATACTCAGGCAATTTAGCACCTCAGGCACTAATTGATGAAGCCATTTCAGAAGAAAAGAACAGAAAATTTAATTTGGCGGAAGACAGCCTCTTCCGTATAAAACTGCTCAGTATCCAAAAAGATGATCACGTGCTGTTACTGACATTCCACCACATCATCTCCGACGGCTGGTCTATAGGCATTTTTATAAAAGAGCTTTCACTGCTCTACAGGTCATACTCTTTGAATAAAGAGCCGGAATTGGAGGAATTGCCCATCCAGTATTCAGATTATGCCTGCTGGCAGCAGGATTACCTAAAAAGCTCAAGGCATGAAAAGGCACTTTTATACTGGAAGGAACAATTAAATAGTATGCCGGCTGAAATCAGCCTGCCTCTGGACAAAAAGCGGCCGCAGGAACAAAGCTTTTCAGGCCTGCACTATACATTTTTCGTTAGCTCAGAACTTCAAAGCCTCATCAGTCAGGAGTGCCGGGCGCATAACATTAACCCGTTCGTATTCTTTTTAACTGCCTATGAGATCCTCCTGCATAGATATTCAAACCAGCAGGAATTCGGCATCGGAGTCCCTGTAGCCAACAGATCGAAACTCCGGACGCAGGAATCTATTGGCCTGTTTACCAATACAGTGGTTATAAAGGCGGAGCTCTCAAAAAGCCCAACTGTTCTGGACCTCCTTCAAAGGACAAAAAGCACTGTCCTGGATGCTTTTGAATATCAGGAATGCCCATTTGAAAGGGTTGTAAATGCCCTTCAGCCTGAACACAACTCCGGCATTAGCCCTTTGTTCCAGGCGGTCTTCGATTTCCAGAACCGCCCTCTCTATTCTCTCGGGCTGCCAGATCTTGATGTCCAAATGATTGACTTTGAAAGGGGTACCTCAAAATACGACCTCACGCTTTCAATTGAAGAGGGGACGGATAACTATAAATGCATATTTGAATATTCTACGGATCTCTTCCTGGAAGATAGCATAAAAGGAATGTCCGGAAATTATCTGAACATCCTGAAGTATATGACGGAAAACGTAAGCAAATCCGCCTGCGATTTTCAGATGCTCCCGGAGCATGAATTAAACCGCATACTCTGTGAGTGGAACAAAACGGGTAATCCCTATCCCAGGGAAGAAACTTTCCACCATATGTTTGAACTCCAGGCCGCAAAGACACCTAAAAGAACGGCAGTGGTTTTTGAAAATAACAGGCTCACATTCGGGGAATTAAACCGCAGGGCCAACCGCCTGGCACACATCCTCATTTCCAGGGGAGTCGGACCCGAAAGCCTTGTCTGCCTCTTTATGGAAAGATCGGTAGATATTATGGTCGCAATTTTCGCAATCCTAAAGGCCGGGGGAGCATACCTTCCTCTGGACATCAACTCTCCTATCCAGCGCATCAGAATGATTCTGGACGATGTAAAGGATCCCATAATACTGACACAGAAAAGCCTGAAGGGAAGGCTTGAAAATGAGGAGGCAAATCTCCTCTGCATAGATGAAATAGATGAGGACCCTGATGAGGCTGATTACTCTAACCCTGCTCCAAAAGCATCCCCTCAGAATCTCGCCTACGTAATCTATACTTCAGGCTCAACCGGCAGGCCTAAAGGAGCAATGATTACGCACCGGTCAATAGTAAACCTTGTGCATGCTCTTGAAAAAAATATATACTTAAAGGCCCTGGACTTAAGAATCGAGAACAAAATAATGTCAGGAGTCATGAATCCCGGGAGGCGGGCAAAGAAACCTCTGAAACTCATGATGAATTCCTCCCTGATATTCGATGCATCTATTCAGCAGATGATCTTGATTACAAAAGGACACTGCATATATATTCTCCCGGATGAAATAAGACGCGACGGGCGTGCATTTGTAAGCTATATAAGAAAACATAGAATCGATGTCCTCGACTGCGTCCCTTCACAGCTTACAATGCTGCTTGAAAGCGGACTTCTGGAAGAAAATAAATATTGTCCTTTCCTAATCCTCCCGGGCGGGGAAGCGATCAGCTCCAATGTCTGGAAAGAGCTTGCAAAAGCCCGTAAAACTGAAATCTTCAATATGTACGGCCCTACTGAAACTACAGTTGAAGTAACTGCAGCCCACGTCAACCGTTCGGAAAGCCAGCCCTTAATCGGAAGACCATTAAATAACGTCCGCCTTTATGTCCTCGATCAGTATTTTAATCCGCAGCCAATAGGCGTAACAGGGGAGCTCTTTATTGCGGGTGAATGCTTGGGAAGAGGATACCTTAACAGGCCTGAAATCACGGCTGAAAAATTTATACCCGATCCCTTCGCAAATACACCGGGTGAAAGGATCTACAGAACAGGCGACCTTGTGCGCTTTACGCATACAGGGGACCTGGAATATATGGGGCGCACCGATACACAGGTTAAAATCAGGGGCTTTAGAATTGAACTGGGTGAAATTGAATCTGCAATAAATGAGCTCCCGGGCGTTAAGGAATCTCTTGTAATTGTCCGCGAGGATGCAATAAACGACAGGAGGCTTACGGCTTACCTGATCCCAAAAAATAAAGAGGTCTTTTCTCCAGAGTCAATAAAACAGATGCTGAGGGGGAAACTTCCGGAATATATGATCCCGTCTTATCTCATTACTCTCGATGAGTTCCCTCTCATGCCTTCAGGAAAAATTGATAAGAAAATGCTTCCCGCTCCCAAGCCTGAGCACTCTGCGTTTGTCCATGAGTTCATTGCCCCTTCAAATCCCCTGGAGTGTGAACTGGTTAAGATATGCGAAAATGTCCTCAGCATAAAAAATATAGGAATGAAGGATAATTTCTTTGAACTTGGAGGCGATTCGGTTAAAGCCGCAATATTTATAAACAGGATCCGCTCCGGATTCAGGGAAAATATTCCTGTTAAGGCTGTCTTTGAGAATCCTTCGCTGCTTGAACTGTCTTCTTATCTCTTAAAATCCTATCCCGGTAAATTTTTAAACAAAGGGGGCTCTTCACCTTCTTCAATTAAAAAGGCACCCCGCAGGGGGATGACTCCTCTGTCATATACACAGGAAAGGATGTGGTTCCTGGAAGAGCTGGAACCGGGTAAGGCAGTTTATAACCTCCCTGTAATGTTCAGGATCGAAGGAGAACTCGATACATACCTGCTTGAAAAAAGCCTTGACAAAATTATCAGCCGCCATGAAGTGCTAAGACTCTCCTTTTCAAATATTGACGGGAAAGCAAGAGCCAGTGTGACTCCGGAAATAAAAATTAAATGCGGCATTACGGACATAAGCAGGCTGCCAGAGGATAAGCAGAATGACTTAATCGGAAAAATTTCTGAAGAAGAATCTGTGCAGGCTATCCCACTAAACAAGGCACCTCTTTTTAGGATCCGTCTATTGGCTTTGTCGGTAAAAGAATACATACTTATTGCCGTCTTTCACCATATTATTATGGACGAGTGGTCTTCCAGGCTGCTTCTAAGAGAATTGTCGGAGATTTATAATTCGCTTAATTCCGGAAGAAAACCCGCTCTGCCTAAACTTAAGATACAGTACACAGATTATGCCTTCTGGCAGAGGGAGTACCTAAAGGGTGAAAACCTCCATAGACAGCTTTCATACTGGAAAGATAAGCTCTCAGGCATCCCGCTTTCACTTGAACTCCCATTTGACCACCCGAGACCCCCAATTCAGACATACAGGGGAGACTACATAAGTCTGGACCTAAATCCTGAACTGGTAAAAGCCCTAAGAGACTTCAACAGGCAAAGTGGTGTGACACTGTTTATGACCATGCTCTCATGCTTCCAGGTGCTGCTCTACAGGCTGAGTGGGCAAATGGACATCGTAATCGGCACACCCGTAGCAAATAGGAGTAAAGAGGAACTTGAGGCTCTCATTGGATTTTTTGTCAATACACTCGTCTTAAGATGCAGAATTAGCAGGAATATGAAGTTCCTTGATCTCTTAAAAGAAACAACAGAATCATCCCTCGAGGCCTTTACATACCAGGAGCTCCCATTTGAAATGCTCGTTGATGCTCTTCAGCCCGAAAGGACACTCAGCCATTCACCCCTGTTCCAGGTCATGTTTGCAATGCAGAATATGCCTTTAACAGATTATGAACTTGCACCCGGCATAAGAATTATTCCGCATGAAATTAAATTAAATACTTCAGAATTTGACCTCACTCTTTTTATCGCTGAAAAGTCGGACGAGAGCATTTCCATGGCTTTTGAATACAACACGGACCTCTTTGAAAAAGAGACAATTGAAATGTTCTTCCGGAATTTTGAAAACATATTGAAGAGCGTAACAGATAGTCCTGAAACTAAGATCAAAGACATCTTGCTCTTAAGCGCGGAAGAGGAGAAAGAAACTTTAGAGTGCCTGATAGATGGGAATACCCCAAAGAAAAGTAAGTACACTGAGCTCTCTTCCTTGCTCCTTAAAGAGGAGTCAACTAAAAAAGTCCTGAGCCTTTGGAACAGGCTCGACAAAAAGGAATTAGATGGCACAGCACAGTTCTTCCACAGGCTCTTTGAAGAGCAGGCCCTCAGTTCTCCAGATAGAATTGCCGTGGTCTCAGAAAATGAAAGCCTTACTTTCGGTGGACTCAACAGAAGAGCCAACCTGCTTGCCCGCTATCTGATTAAAAAAGGAGCCTCTCCAGATGATATAATTGGAATCCTGCTTGGAAGGAAAACAGACCTTATTACTTCAATCCTTGCTGTCATGAAGTCAGGAGCAGGATACCTGCCGCTCGACCCAGTGTACCCCAAAGGCAGAATAGAATACATACTTAAGGATGCAGGCGTCAGATTCCTTATTACTGAGGAAGAACTGACAGAAGGGCTCCAAGGCCTGCGCTCTGAGATTATTTGCATCGATAAACAGTGGAATGAGATATCAAAGGAAAACGCCGGCTCTCCTGAGGTCAGACTGTTGCCGGAAAACATTGCGTATGTCATCTATACCTCGGGATCCACCGGTAAACCCAAGGGATCAATTGTCCAGCATTCATCCCTGTCTAATTATTGCAGGCTTATAGCTGAGGCTTATTCCTCATACTTCGCTACTGGACCTGTAAATGTAATTATGAATACAACTGTAATGTTCGATGCCTCCATAGCGCAGATGATTTTTATGCTCTATGGAAATACTCTCTATATACCGCCTGAGAGCCTGAGACACGACAGCATTGCGCTTATTGATTACATTATAAAAAATAAAATAAGCGTACTCGACTCTGTCCCCGTACAGCTGAAAGCATTTATCTCAGGAGGACTTTTTAGTAGAACAGAGTGGAGTCCATCTCTTGTAATTTCAGGAGGTGAGGCATTGGATGAATCCACATGGAAAGAACTGTGCCTTATAGATAAATGCGATTTCTTCAACTGCTATGGCCCTACAGAGTGCACTGTGGATTCATCAATTTGCCGTGTCCGCGACTATCCCAATAAACCCACAATCGGAAAACCTCCGCTTAACGTGGAAGCCTGCATTCTCGACGGCAGCTTAAACCTCATACCCATTGGAGCCGTAGGGGAACTATGCATTGGAGGAATTTCCGTCGGAAGGGGATACCTTAATAACCCCGGGCTTACGGCGGAAAAATTTGTCCCCGCGCCCATGAGCATGACTCCCGGAGAAAGACTCTACAGGACCGGGGACATGGCAAGGTTTAATCCTGATGGTACAATTGAATTCCTCGGAAGGCTCGACAACCAGGTTAAGCTCAGGGGCTTCAGAATCGAACTCGGTGAAATTGAACAGGTCCTCATGCAGCACCCGGATGTAAAGGATGCGGTCGTCCTCCTGAAGGAAAGAAAGGAAGGCCCCGGATGCCTCATTTCTTACATTACACTCAGGGATTATCAGCATGAGCTGTCAGGTAAAACCAGTAGCGGTGAAATTAAGGAATTCTTAAAAGGCCAGCTCCCGGACTATATGATCCCTCCTTCAATTGTCATCCTGAAGGAGATGCCGCTTGGACCTAACGGCAAAATAGACCGCAGGGCATTGCCTGAACCAGAAATTGAAAGCCTCCCAGAGGAGGAAACCGCTCCCAAAACTCAAAATGAGCAAATACTGCTTGAGGTCTGGAAGGAGGTCCTGGGACTTAAAACAATTTCACTGCGTGATAACTTCTTTGAAATTGGCGGCGACTCCATACTCGCTATCCAGGTAGTGGCTAAGGCAAACCAGAAAGGACTAAAAATCCTGACAAAACATATCTTTCAGTACCCTGATATCTTTCAGCTGAGCCGTGCTGCCCTGGAAAATGCTCTCCCGGGTAAAGAAATTGTTAAAGGGAAAGATTTCCCCCTGACACCAATTCAAAGGTGGTTCTTTGAACAGAATTTCCCGCAGAAAAACCACTGGAATCAGTCTGTCCTTTTGGAAGTAAATGCAAAGCTGGAAATTGATGACCTGAATAAGATTTTCAGTGTTTTAATACACCATCACGATGCCTTTGGCTTAAAATTCACCCCCTCAGGTGACGGAACCCCGGGCTGGACACAGTATTACCCGGAAAACCTCAATGAGCCTGAAGTCCACAAGTTTAATCTTGGTGAAATTCTTACTCCTGAAATCCCTTCTGCCATCAGGAAGATTTCTTCATCCCTTCAGTCTGAACTGAATATAGAATCGGGCCCGCTCACAAGAATTGCATATTTTGACCTGGGGGAAAACAGGAATGCTAGACTCCTTATTGTAGTCCACCACCTCATAATTGACGGCATCTCCTGGCGCATTATACTTAAAGACCTGGAAACACTCTTTGGACAGCTGAAGGCTGGACTGGAAATGAAACTTCCTGAAAAAACCGCCTCATACCAGGAATGGAGCCTGGGGCTTCAGGAATATGCCGCGGATCCCAAAGTCAGAAAGGATCTTGACTATTGGACGGCTATAAGAAAAAAGCCTCTTCGTAAGCTGCCTCTTGATTTTAAGCATAATGAGAACCTGGAAGCCAGTTCTGATGCACTTACAACTATATACGATAAATCCCAAACCTCACAGCTCCTCAATGAAATAAATGCAAAGTACCACACTAAAACCAATGAGATCCTCCTTTCGGCACTCCTGCTGACTTTTGCAGAATGGAGCGGACAAAACAGCCTGCTGCTTGACCTGGAAGGGCACGGAAGGGAGGACACTGGAAATAACCTCGACGTCTCCTATACCGTGGGCTGGTTTACCAGTGTGTTCCCGGTATGCCTCGAAACTATGAACCCCGGCGACATAGGCCTTACAATCTGCAGCGTAAAAGAAGAGCTCCGGAATATTCCCCAAAACGGCTTCAGCTGTCAGCTCCTTCAAAATGACGTTGAAAGGGAACTGTCTTCAGAAAACAAAATACTTCAAGCCCCGGAGATAATATTTAACTACCTGGGACAATTTGACCAGCTGAAAAGCCAGAGCACCATTTTTGAAATTGCCGCGGAGGACAAGGGAATTGAAAGAGGATTAAAAAATAAACGCTCCCATCTGTTGGAAATTTCTGCCCTTATTGTGGACGGATCCCTTAATGTGCAGTGGAATTACTCCGGAAAACACCATAGAAAAGAAACAATTCAAACTCTCTCCGGAATTTTTCTGTCCTCTGTCACCAGAATAATCAGCCATTGCCTCTCAAAGGAAAACGGCACATATACCCCTTCTGACTTCCAGGACGTTAAACTTAACACCGGTGAGCTTAAAGACATATTGTCAGAAATAAACGGAATTGGCGATGAATAACGAAAATGAACAAAAAGAAATTGAAGCAATATACCCGCTGACTTATCTTCAGGAAGGAATGCTCTACCATTGCATCTTTAATTCTGACCCTGAATTATATTTTGAACAGACTACATGCCGCCTTAAAGGCCTCCTAAACATTGACGCATTTAAGGCCGCCTGGCAGGAAGTGGTAAGGCGCCACGCAATTTTAAGAACATCTTTTGTATGGAAAAATACTGAGCAGATGATGCAGGTGGTGCTTAAAACTGTTTCACTCCCTTTCCGGCTCCTGGATTGGGCCGCGCTTTCAAAGGATGAGCAGCATAATAAATTAAAAAACCTCCTTCGTGAGTATAAAAAACACGGCTTTAAGCTGCATTCCGCTCCCTTGCTGAACGTAACCGTAATAAAGCTCTCTGAATGGGAATCTCAGTTCATCTTTAACCATCACCATCTGATCATCGATGCCTGGTCCCAGTCTATACTCCTTAAAGAGCTGTTTCAATTCTATGAGGGATTTTGCAGGTCCGAAAACATCCGCCTGGAGGCCCCAAGACCGTTCCGCGATTTCGTGATGTGGCTCAGGAATAAAAAGGATAATAAAAGTGAGGAATACTGGAGAAGATATCTAAAAGGCTTTCACCATCCGGCATCGCTTCCTTTTGAGGAACAAAATCCTTCAGGTGACGGCAGATATGAACATGAATTTTCTTTTCTGCCCCCGGAATTTACCCTTAGGCTGAATGAATTTGCCCGCAGCCTGGGCGTTACCCTCAGCACCGTATTGCAATGTGCCTGGGCTCTGCTCCTGAACAGGTTTAATGAGGACGATGATGTTGTCTTTGGTATGACTACAGCCGGCAGGCCGCCTGAATTCGAAAAAATAGAGTCAATTATTGGCCTGTTTATAAATACAATCCCCGTCCGCATCCGCTTTAAGACGGATGAAACCGTGCGTGAATTGCTCAGGAGAATCCAGTCCGAATTCCTGGAATCCAGAGAATTTGAGCATTCCTCACTGGTCCGTATCCATGCCTCAAGTGAACTCCCGGGGGATACCCCATTGTTCAGAAGCATCTTTGTGTTCGAAAATGTCCCCCAGGAAAAAAAGTTTACAGAACAGATCGGTTCTCTGAAAATTTCAGATATCACAACCAGCTCAAAAACAAATTTTCCTCTCGTCCTTGTTGCCCTGCCGGGTGAGAAAATCTCAGTGGGCTTTGCCTACAATACAAATTTATTTACGGCTGAGGCAATAAAAACCATTCTGGGCTACATGATAAATATCCTCCATTCAGTCCTCAAAAACCCGGAGAGGAAAGTAAGCAGCCTTTCTATCCTCAGTGAAGAAGAACAGAAGAAAATTATAACGGGCCTTAATCCCGGTTACAATCCCGGAGCAGAAGCCCGCTTACTGCACGGAATGTTTGAACGCCAGGCTTTACTTGCGCCTCAAAACCCTGCTCTTACTTTTGAAAAAAGAACACTCAGCTATATTGAACTAAACGAAGAAGCAAACAGGCTGGCAAATTACCTTATTCAAAAGGGTGTTCACATAGAAGACTTTATTGGACTCTACATGGACAGATCCCCCGAAATGATAATTGGAATATTGGGAATACTTAAAACAGGGGCGGCTTACGTGCCGCTCGATCCCAATTATCCGGTAGACCGGATAAATTATATCCTCCATGATGCCGGTGTTAAATTCCTCGTTACAAAAGAAGAGCTGCTGAATAAACTTGCTTTAGCTCCTGAAAACGTAGTCTGCCTCGATAAAGATAAAAGCGTAATCTCGGCTTTTAGCCGTGAAAACCCTGACACTCCTGCCTCATATGAAAACGCGGCATACGTTATCTATACTTCAGGCTCAACCGGAAAACCTAAAGGCGTTGTTGTAACACACTTTGGAACCTTCAACCTCCTGGAGAACATGAAGCAAAGCTGGGGAATAAATTCCAACAGCAGAATTATGCAGTTCGCCTCCATAGGTTTTGATGCCTCCTTGCCTGAGATCTTCCTCGCACTGACAAGCGGGGCACAGCTATTTATTGCTCCTCAGGAGGCCTTGTCTTCAGTAGAAAAAATTACGGAATTTATTTCTGACAACAGGATAAGCCTTGTTACATTGCCCCCGTCACTCCTGTCAATTCTCCCGAAAGAAAGCCTCCCGCCTGAGGCAACAGTAGTCTCGGCCGGTGAAGCATGCCCGTGGGATATTGCAGAAAAATTCTCTAATAGGGAGAAATTCTTTAATGCTTATGGCCCTACTGAAGTTACAGTATGCTGCTGCTGGAATGAGTATAATAATCCGGAAGCTGCAGGTTCAGCCTCAAATTCCCAATCATTAACTTTCCCGGTCGGAAAACCTTTTCCAAATGTCAGGATTTATATACTCGACCGCTTTATGAACCCCGTTCCTCAGGGCGTTATGGGTGAAATTTTTGTCTCTGGTCCCGGCCTGGCAAGAGGGTACCTGGGGCGGCCTGATATGACGGCGGAAAAGTTTGTCCCCGACCCTTATTCCTCGCAGCAAGGTATGCGCCTTTATAAAACAGGGGATATGGGTAGATACCTCCCTGACGGGAAGATTGAATTTTTAGGAAGAAACGACAGCCAGGTTAAAATCAGGGGCTTTAGAATAGAACTCCATGAAATTGAAGCGGCTTTAATGAGCCTGGATGAAATCCGGAATGCCGTTGTCCTCGCAAAGGAAAGTAGGTCCGGCGAAAAATTTCTCTCGGCGTACCTGATATGCCGGGAAGAAAATCGTTATACCAATTCCGGGATCAGGGCACTCCTCTCCCAAAAGCTGCCTGACTATATGCTTCCTTCCGAATATAACTTCCTGGATGCATTCCCGCTTACGGCAAATGGAAAGATCGACAGGCAGGGGTTACTTAAGGTATCTCCTGACAACAAAACTTTTGAAGCACGGAAAAAACCGCTGAACCGTCTCGAAGAACTGCTTAGAATGATCTGGGCTGAGGTTCTGGACCTGCCGGATGTGGATACCGAAAGTAACTTCTTCGACCTTGGGGGACATTCACTGAAAGCTGCCAGGATCATTTCACGCATAAGGAAAGTAATTGGAGCTGACATATCACTTAGGGAGCTGTTCAATAATCCTACTATCAGCCTGCTGGCAGAGGTCATTGAAAAAAGCAGTGATGCCGCAGTAAAAAACCACCAGGAAGCACAAATAGAAAAGTCAAAGAAGAGGAAAACTAACAGTAAAAAGTTCGAGCTTTCCTTTGCACAGAAAAGATTGTGGTTCCTTGAAGAGATGGCTCCCGGCGAGGTCATTTTCAACCTTCCTCTTGCTCTTCGCCTTGAAGGAGAAATAAACATAGAGGCATTTAAGGCAAGCCTGCTGGAAATTGTAAAACGCCATGAATCCCTTAGAACAGTTTTCCTCTCGGCCAATGGTCAGCCGTTCCAGATGGTAAGAGACGTGGAAGATATCGGCCTTAAGTACATGGACCTTTCACATATGGAAAAATCTCTGGCAGAACTTGAACTGCAGAAAATTGCCTCAACTGAACTGAATAAGAGATTTATGATCTCAGAAGAGTTTTCTTTCAGGTTCATTCTGGTAAAAATTGCTGGGAAAGAAAACGTTCTCTTGACTATAATGCACCATATTATTACCGACGGATGGTCCATGACCATTTTTATACAGGAGCTCATTCATTTCTATAAATCCTTTACCGGGCAAAACGTCTTGCCTTTGCCTGAACTGCCCCTTCAGTATGCCGACTATGCAGAATGGCAAAGGGAATGGTTTACAGATGAAGTGGCACGCGGGCAGCTAGAGTACTGGAAAAATGAGCTCGAAGGAATAAAACCTCTCCTGGAACTGCCGACGGATTTTCCCAGAGCTAAGGTCCAGTCTTTTAACGGGGCGGCTGAAAAGTTCATTATCAATAGAAGACTGGAACAAAAATTGCGTGACTTCTGCATGAGAGAATCTGTCACTCCCTATATTGCACTCCTTTCGGTTTTCCAGATTCTGCTTGCACGCCTTTGCGATTCAACAGATATTGTGGTGGGTTCTCCCGTTGCCAACAGAACAAGGCATGAAACTGAAAAGCTGATCGGTTTCTTCGTGAACACCGTGGTCATGAGGGCTGCTTTTAATGGCAAAACTGGCTTCCGGGACGCGGTAAGCAATAACAGAACGAAGGTTCTGGGTGCCTTTGCTCATCAGGACCTGCCTTTTGAACAGCTTGTCGAAAAGCTGCAGCCCGGGCGCAGCCTGAGCTATGCCCCGGTATTCCAGGCTGCCTTCGTATTCCAGAATTTTGCATCCTCAAAGTATGAACTGCCCGGACTTAAGGCTGAATTGCTCGAAATCGAAAGCGCCAGAACCGAATATGATCTGACGCTGACAATTTCTGAAGAGTACGACGGTGAACTCACTGCATACTGGGAATATAATACCGGTCTTTTTAAGAAAAGTACAGCACTTAGAATGATAGGGTATTTTAATACACTTCTTGAAAACCTGCTCGAAAACCCGGAGAAAAGCATTTGGGATATCCCCATCCTTTCTGCTGTAGAATCCTACTATATGCTCAAGGAATGGAACTCAAACAAGAACAGCATTCCATACGACTGCTGCATAAACCACGTATTTGAAAAAACTGCTTCAAAGTACGCTGAAAAAATTGCTGTTACTTATTCAGACATTGTGGATTCCCGCATCACTACAGCCGGAATTACATATAAGGAACTAAATGAAAGGGCAAACCGCCTGGCAAACTATCTCAGAAGAAAAGGGCTGAAAATTGAAGACAACGTGGCTATTTCTTTGCCGCGCTCTGTCAGCCTGGTAGTTGCAATCCTGGCTGTGCTTAAGGCGGGCGGCGTGTTTATTCCTCTTGACCCGACTTACCCCAAAGAGCGCCTTGCCTTTATGCTTGAGGACTCAAGAACAAAATACCTGATTACAACAGAAGAAATTGCACTGGAACAATACACCGCGTTCAAAGGAAACATAATTGAACCGGACAGAGAAGAAGCCTTAATCAGTTCCGAAAACACTAAAAACCCCGGGACTAAACTGTTCCCCGATAACCTGGTCTATATAATCTATACCTCAGGCTCCACGGGCAGGCCTAAAGGCGCAATGCTCTCACATAAGGGGCTCTGCAACCTTTGGATCTTTCAGCATGTACTGGGAGTTAACCGCTATTCCAGGGTACTTCAGTTCGCTTCTTCCAGCTTCGATGCCTCTATATGGGAACTTGTAATGGCCCTCTTAAGCGGGGCAAGATTGGATTTGATTCCGCAGGCACTGGTTTCCTCACCGGAAGATATTGCAAAAGTAATAAAAACAATTGGTACCACAATTGTCACCTTGCCTCCCTCAATAATGGCCAGGCTCCCTGAGAAAAATGAAAAAGGGGAGAATCTGCTCTCAGGCATTAAAACACTAATTACGGCAGGCGAAAAAATTCCCGTGGAACTCGCCAACTACTTCTCAGGGCGCGTCAGACTGATCAATGGCTACGGGCCTACAGAAACAACCGTATGCTCCACACTTCATCACTGCAACGAAAAATATAACTATATCGTCCCTATCGGGCGCCCGATCTATAACTGTGAAGTGTATGTCCTCGATAGCCATATGAACCCCGTTCCCGTCGGCGTCCCGGGCGAACTCTATATAGGCGGAGTAGGCTTGAGCCGGGGCTATATTTTTAATCCCGGACTTACTGCCGCTAAGTTTGTACCGAATCCTTTTTCCCCATCCAAAACTGGCGCACGGCTCTATAAAAGCGGCGACCTCGTAAAATATAATGAAAACGGCATCCTGGAATTTATTGGCAGAATTGACTCCCAGGTTAAAATCCATGGCCTCAGAATTGAACTGGGGGAAATTGAGGCTGTTATGCTTGAACATCCAAATATTCTCCAGGCGGCTGTAAGGCTGTTTGAAAATAACTCCAGCGAGGGCCAGCTTGCAGGCTACCTCGTCCCCAGGAACAAAGAGGCTGTCCCGGCAAATGAATTAAGAAAATTCTTGAGGAGAAAACTGCCCGAATATATGGTCCCCTCAATATTTATTGCCTTGCCTGAATTCCCCCTTACTAAAAGCAGGAAAATAGATTACAGGGCACTGCCTTCACCTGATTCGGCAAACATAACGTGTGAGGACACATACGTCGGGCCTCAGACAGAAACTGAAAGGAAACTTGCTGAAATTGCCGTGCAGCTTCTTAATATCGACAGGATCGGCATCCACGACAACTTCTTCGAACGTGGCGGGCATTCACTCCTTGTTACCAGATTCGTTTCAATGATCAGGGATGAATTAAATGCCGATATCCCATTGCGCGCAATTTTTGAAAATCCTACGATTTCGGAAATCTCCACGCTTATTTCTCAGCAGAATATAAATGAAGCACATGAAAAAGTGCAGAAAACTTCCAGAGGAGAAGAGTCAATCCTGGATCTTATCAGGGAAATTGAAAATCTGCCGGAAAATAATGGAGAGGAACTGCTGGGTGAAAGGGAGTAGAATTCATTTTAACTGGAAAAGGACCACTTTGAGCTTAAATGAACGCGATTGGAGGAAAGCTGTATGTCAGACATTTTGAACATCTTAAATTCTCTTTCTCCTGAGAAGAGGGTATTGTTTGAGAAAAAGCTTAGGGAAAACGGCAGCAAGTATAACATATTCCCCCTGTCCTACGCGCAGCAGAGGCTGTGGTTCCTGGATCAGTTTGAGCCTGGAAGCCCGTACTACAACATACCTTCGGCAATGAGGATAAAAGGGAAGTTCGACATACCAGTATTTAAGAAGGTGCTGGGTGAAATCGTAAGACGCCACGAGGCCTTAAGGACAAACTTCCTATCCCTGGAGGGAAAGCCCGTCCAGGTGATCTCAAAAAGTGTGGATGTCCCTTTCCTGGTCCTGGACCTTAAGAAGATGCCTGAAGAGGAAAAGGAACTGGAAATTAAGCGTATATTAAAGGAGAAAGCCAGGTGCTCCTTCGACCTCTTAAAAGACCCGCTTCTTAAGGTCACGGTTCTTGAATTAGGCCCTGTGGATCACGTGGTCATAGTAGTCATGCACCACATTATCTCGGACGGCTGGTCAATGGGCCTGTTCGTGCAGGAAATATCCACGCTTTACAACGCTTTCTCCCTGGGGATCCCGTCCCCCATGCCGGAGCTCACCATTCAGTACGCCGACTTCTCCATGTGGCAGAAGGAGTTCATGCAGGGAGAAAGGCTCGAAAAAGAGCTCTCCTACTGGAAACGTAAGCTTGAGGGGTCATCTCAGGTCCTGAGGCTTCCAACAGACAGGCCGAGGCCTTCGGTCTGGACCAATAACGGAGCAACTTTGTCCAGAACAATTCCACAGTCTGCACTGGATGGCTTAATGGAACTGTGCCGGAAAGAGAAGGTCACTCTTTTCATGACGCTCATGGCCTCTTTCCAGATACTGCTTTATAAGTACTCCTCTCAGCACGACATCAGTGTAGGTACACCGATTGCAAACCGTACAAGGAGGGAGCTTGAGGGGATAATAGGCCTTTTTATCAACACAATTGTAATCAGAACAGAAATAGATGAAGCTGTGTCCTTCCGTGACTACCTTAAGAAAGTAAGGACAGTGACGCTGGAAGGCTATGAAAACCAGGACCTCCCATTTGAGTTCCTGGTCGAAAAGCTCCAGCCCGGGCGTGACATGAGCTACCAGCCTATGTTCCAGGTCATGTTCATACTCCAGAACCTCCCCTTGAACTCACAGCCCTTTCATGGCCTGGACTTCAGGATGCTGGACGTTGATATGGGGACCTCTACATTTGACATCACGCTTACTGTGGCCGAGACATATGAGGGGCTGGATGCCACGATAGAATACAATACGGACCTTTTTGATGAAAGTACAATAAGCCGTATGCTGAGGCACTATGAAAACCTGATAAACCACATACTCCTTAAGCCCGAAGAAAGCATCAGTAGCCTCAGTATGATGGATGAAAGTGAACGGAATATGCTGCTCTATGAGTGGAATCATTCAGAAGTGGAATTTGAAGAGTATGAGGTAATACAAAGCCTCTTTGAAAAGCAGGCTGAACTATGTCCTGATGAGACTGCACTTACTTTTGAGGGGAGTTCATTGTCCTACAGAGAGCTGAATGAAAGGTCAAACCAGTTTGCCCACAGGCTCATAAGACAGGGCGTCGGTCCTGAAGACATAGTTGGAATCCTGCTTGAGCGCTCACTGGATATGATGACTGGTGTCCTGGGGGTCTTGAAGTCAGGCGCGGCATACCTCCCCCTGGATGCCTCATACCCGGTAGACCGCCTGAGCTTTATGCTCGAGGATGCGGGTGTAAAGACGCTTGTTACGCAAAGTAACTTACGAAATATCCTGCCTGAGTATGATGGAAGCGTTATCCTGATCGACACTGAGTGGGATGAGATATCACGTGAAAGCATAATGAACCCGGTCTGTCCATCAGATAAAAACAACCTGGCTTACGTCATCTATACCTCCGGCTCTACCGGCAGACCCAAAGGGACTATGATCTCCCACGGAAACCTTTTTAACTACTACAGAATAATAGGCAGTATGTACTCCCGCTATTTTGCTTCAGGGCCCGTACGCGTAATCATGACCACAACAATAATGTTCGACGCCTCAATTCAGCAGATTATGCTCATGCTCTACGGCAATAGGCTTTACATCCCGAAAGATGATGTAAGGCACGACCCGGTAGCGCTTTCGGAATACATAGTGGAAAATAAAATTGATATACTTGACTGCGTCCCTACTTTGCTGAAAATGTTTCTTTCCAATGGGCTTTTTAATAAAAACACCTGGAAGCCTTCACTTGTTCTTGCAGGCGGGGAGGCCCTGGATGAGGCCGCGTGGAAAGAAATGCTTAAAATTGAAGGTTGCGATTTCTTCAACACCTACGGACCCACAGAAACTACAGTAGATGCCGCAATCTGCAGTGTAAAAGACTCCCCTGAAAAACCTGTAATCGGAAAGCCTCCTCTTAATGTGGAGGCGTACATTCTTGACAACAGCCTTAACCTCGCTCCCGTTGGAGTGCCCGGTGAACTATGTATAGGGGGTCTTTCCGTGGGCCGCGGATACCTGAAGCGCCCGGAGCTTACGGCAGAGAAGTTCATTCCTGATGCCTACGGAAGAAGAGTGGGCGGAAGGCTATACAGGACAGGCGACCTGGCACGGTATAATGAAAACGGAACAATTGAATTCCTGGGAAGAATCGACAGCCAGATTAAACTCAGGGGACTGCGCATTGAACTGGGTGAAATTGAAAATGCCGTTTTAGAATTTGACGACATAAAGGACTCTGTTGTCGTTGCAAGAGAGGACATTCCGGGAGAAAAAAGAATCGTGGCATACATAGTAATACGCGACGGCAATGCCTTTCAAAAGCCTCAGCTCATGCGTTATCTTAGTGAACGCCTTCCTGAATACATGATCCCTTCGGCTTTTGTAATTCTTCAGAAGCTTCCGGTAACTCCGAACGGAAAAGTCGACAGGCGAGCCTTGCCCGCTCCCGACATAAATGAAATTATGAAGGAAATGGAATCTAATTACGCTGCTCCGCGCACTGTGGTTGAAGAGGTAGTATCTGCAATATGGGCTGGCGTACTGAATCTGCCGAAGGTCGGAATAAACGATAACTTTTTTGAGCTCGGGGGCCACTCGCTCCTGGCTACACAGGTGATCTCCAGAATTAAAAAAGAATTTAACATGGAAATTCCTTTGCGCAGCATTTTTGAAAATCCGACTGTGGCCCGCTTAAGCCATATAGTTGAAGCTGCGGAAATGGAAAAAAACGGCCTTGCAGGAAGTGCAATACTGCCTGTTTCGCGCGGCACGGTTATTCCTCTGTCCTTTGCCCAGGAAAGGCTCTGGTTTTTAGATCAGCTTGAGCCTGGAAATATAGCTTATAACGTTCCGGAAGCCCTGAGAATATATGGGAAAATGAATGTTGAAATGCTTGAGGAAAGCCTGAACATTATCACCAGTCGCCATGAAATCCTAAGGACGGTTTTCCTGTCCCGCGAAGGTAAACCTTATCAGAAAATTATTCCGGAATATAATGTTGCTGTGCGTGTAATTGAAGCCGGTGGATTAAGCAGGGAAGAACAGGAGGTTTTAATAAAGGATTATATCAGCAAAGAAGCTCAAAAACCGTTCGTGCTGGATACTCTGCCCTTATTCCGGGCGCTCTTAATAAGATTGTCTGAGGATGAATCTGTACTGATCCTCATATTCCACCATATCATAACCGACGGATGGTCCTCCCGGAAAATGTTCAGTGAATTGCTGAATTATTACCACCAACTTGAAAATGGGGAACACCCGGCAGTCCTTAAGCTCCCGGTTCAATATGCCGACTATGCCGCCTGGCAAAGAAAATATTTTTCGGGAGAAAACCTGAGCAGGCATATAGAATATTGGACAGCAAAACTAAAGGACAGCCCTCAGATCCTTGAACTCCCAACCGACAGGCCCCGGCCTGCCGTCCAAAGCTATAAAGGCGGTTTTATCAGCCTCGAATTACCCGGAAAACTCGGCCTTGAGGTAAATAAAATAAACAGAAACTACGGCGTTACTTTGTTCATGTCCTTGCTGTCTGTTTTTCAGGTCCTGCTCTACAGGTACTCCGGAGAGTCTGATATCCTGGTCGGAACACCAATTGCCAACAGAAACAGGGCTGACATTGAGGACCTGATCGGATTCTTTGTCAATATACTGGTCCTCAGGGTAAATATCTCAGACAAGATGAAATTCTCTGACCTCCTGAGGCAGACAAAGGAATGTGCTCTTGAAGCTTATACTTACCAGGACTTGCCATTTGAAATGATAATAGACGCTCTTCATCTGGAACGCTCCATGAGCTTCTCTCCGCTTTTCCAGGTTATGTTTTTCTCGGAGAACCTTCAGACGGATAACAGCTCCTCCAATAGCGGCATAGATGTGCGCCAGATCGATATCCCGGTAAATACTTCAAAGTACGACATTACTCTTTCAGCTGTTGAGACTAAAGACGGCCTGAGGCTGGCATTCGAATACAGCACGGACCTCTTTGACAAAGAAACCATGGAAATGATGCTCCGCCAATACGGCAGGATCCTTGAATGCGTGGCATTAAACCCCGAGGTAAAAATTAAAGAGATACCGCTGCTTAGTGCTAAGGAAGAAGAAGAAACTCTACGTAATTTAATAAATGGCGCCCATGATAAAAGTGCCTCCTCCGGTAAAAACAATAATCATCTTCCCTTGCTCCTAAGCCGGAAGTCAAAAGGAGAGGTCCTCTGGAAGTGGAACAGGAGGGATAAAGAGGCCGAAACAGTCTCTCCGGTCAGGCTGATCAATAGAATCTTTGAGGAGCAGGCATTAATAAATCCTGAAAGAACAGCCGTTGTAGCGCAAAATGGAAGCATTACTTTTGGCGAACTGAACCGAAGGGCTAATATGCTTTCTTACTACCTGAGGAAAAAAGGAGCCGGAGAAGACGAAATAGTTGGAGTGCTTACAGGCAGGAGTACAGACCTTTTTACCGCTATACTAGGCATTCTGAAGTCCGGTGCGGCGTACCTGCCGCTGGACCCCGTTTATCCAAAGGGGAGAATAGACTATATACTGAAGGATGCGGGCGTCAGACTCCTCATTTCAGAAGAGGGGCTTAAGGATGAACTTATTGGAAAAGGTTTTGAAGTTATATTGATGGACAGCGCGTGGCCTGAAATTTCAAATGAATCAGGCGACGATCCAATAACTGAAGCATGCCCTGAAAATATCGCCTACGTGATCTATACCTCAGGCTCCACGGGTAAACCCAAGGGCTCCATCGTCCAGCATGAAAATTTTTACAATTTGTACGCCTCAACAGGTGCAATGTATACCTCGTATTTCAGCCCGGGCCCGGCAAGGGTAACCCTTAACTCAACCATCATGTTTGACGCTTCCATTCGCCAGCTTACATTTATGCTCTATGGCAATACAATTTATCTTACGCCGGAAGACCTTAGGCGCGACGCACTGGCGCTTTCGGAATACATAGTGGAAAATAAAATAGACATACTAGACTGCGTCCCGACCTTGCTGAAAGTGTTTCTATCTACTGGACTTTTTAATAAAGACACCTGGAGGCCTTCACTTGTGCTTGCAGGCGGGGAAGCCCTGGATGAGGCTGCCTGGAAAGAGATGCTTAAAGTTGACAGGTGCGATTTCTTTAATGAATACGGCCCTACTGAGACCACGGTTGCGGCTTCAGCTGCAGTAGTAAAGGACTTTCCTGAGAGGCCGACCATAGGCAGGCCTATTTTGAATGTTGAACTCTACATCCTTGACGCAAGCCTTAACCTTGCTCCTGTTGGAGCCCAAGGGGAACTATGTATAGGGGGTCTTTCCGTGGGCCGCGGATACCTGAAGCGCCCGGAGCTTACGGCAGAGAAGTTCATTCCTGATGCCTACGGAAGAAGAGTGGGCGGAAGGCTATACAGGACAGGCGACCTGGCACGGTATAATGAAAACGGAACAATTGAATTCCTGGGAAGAATCGACAGCCAGATTAAACTCAGAGGCTTTAGAATTGAGCTTGGCGAAATTGAACAGGTGCTCCTTCAGCATGAAAAAGTTAAGGATGCAGTTGTCATTCTAAGGGAAGGGAAAAAAGGGCAGGCCTCCCTTGCGGCATACATTACACTTAAGCCGAGCCCGGAGGGCAGCCTCCCTGAATTTACACCGGCTGAGGTAAAGGAATTCTTAAGACATCAGCTCCCGGACTATATGGTGCCTCCTTCAATTGTCAAACTGGACAGGATGCCCCTCGCCCCAAGCGGTAAAATTGACCGCAGATCTCTGCCCGAGCCCGCGGCAGATAAGCTCCAGGATGAGAATAAGAGCCCTGAGACTGAAAGTGAAAGAATTCTCTCTGAAGTCTGGAAGAATGTCCTGGGTCTTGAAGAAGTAGGCCTTAACGACAACTTCTTTGAAATTGGCGGCGACTCCATCCTGGCCATCCAGGTGGTGGCTAAGGCAAGGGAAAGGGGGTTAAAAATTCAGCCTTCACACCTTTTCAAACACCAGACAATAGCTCAGATGGCTCTTCTCATAAACGAAGAGTCAGGTGAAGATAATGCTGAAGAGGAATTTAGAGGAGGAAAAATAAACCTTCTTCCCGTGCAGAGCTCATTTTTTGAGCAGAACCTTGTCCAAAAAGACCACTGGAACCAGTCGGTCTTCTTCGAAATAAACGACAGGGTTGAACTTAATATGCTTGAAGAGGTAGTTAGAGCCATCCTTAAGCACCACGATGTCCTGCGCTCGGTTTTTATTCAGGAAGATGGCCGCTGGATAATGCAGGTTATGCCGGACATTAAAGAGCTCCCGCTGAGGGTTTTTGACTTGTCGTCTCTTCCTGAAGAAAGACTGAAAGACAAAATTGAAGCTCATGCCTCAGAAATTCAAAGCAGCCTTGATATTGAAAAAGGCCCAGTAATAAGATTTGCGTACTTCAAACTGGGGGAGGGTAAGAAGGATAATTTATTAATTGCGGCACACCACCTGGTTATTGACGTGGTCTCGTGGCGTATACTGCTCGAAGACATATTAAGCGCCTACAGCCAGATAAAAAAGCAGAAGCCCGTTTTGCTGCCCCCTAAATCGGCCTCATACAGAAAATGGAGTGAGTATTTAATACGCCATGCCTCTTCTGAAGAGCTGAGGCAGGAGATCATATTCTGGCTTAAACAGCCTTATAACAAGATTACTCCTCTTAAAGGCGTGCCTCCTGAAGTGAAATACGCCGAAAAGGATTACAGCGAGGTTAATTCAAGCGGCGGGGTAACACAATCCTTAATTCATGAGGCTCTGAAGAGGCTTAACTGCAATGTAGTCGAAGTGCTCCTTACGGCACTTACAAGGGCGTATTCTCTTTGGTCTGAAAAGAGAATTCTCATGATTGACCTCGAAGGGCACGGAAGAGAAACCTTTGATGAAAGTATTGACCTCTCCAGAACTCTCGGCTGGTTTACCTGTTTATATCCTGTTCTGCTGGACCTGAAGTCCTCAGTCTATCCCCTGGAATCCTTAAAGGAGATAAAAGAACAGCTCCGGAGTGTCCCGCGTCATGGTATAGGTTACGGAATATTAAAATATTTGTCTTTGGACGATGAAGTAAAAAGAAAATTTAACTCACTGCCGCAAAGCGAAATTTCATTTAACTATCTGGGACAGCTTAATGAACTGCCTCAGGAAGAAAACATCCTTTTTGCCCCCTCAGTCTATAACAGGGGGCCTGAAAGAGGTTTATTAAACTACTCAAGATACCTGATAGACATAGTATGCTTTGTTTCCGGGGGCAGCTTCTATATGCAGATGAGATACTGCTCCAAAGTTTTCAGCCTGAGTAAAATTAAAAGATTCTCGGACCTGTTCATGGACGAACTGAGGCTTATTGTTGAACATTCTGAACATGGCCAGGTGGAACTGTCAGGCTCCGATTTCCCTCTGGCTCACTTAAACCGTGAGAAATTTGACAAGGTGCTTAACCGGATAAATAATAGAACATCAAAGGCATAAAATGAATACTAATATTGAAGACATTTATCCTCTTTCCCCGATGCAGAGGGGTATGCTCTTCCACAGCCTGTTGTCTTCTGAAACCGGCGTTTATATAGAGCAGACGAGCTGTACTTTTCATGGTCCTATGGATATTTACTCCTTTAAGTGCGCCTGGGAAAAAGTTGCCGAACGTCATCAGGTCCTCAGAAGCGCTTTTATGTGGGAAGATGTGGATGAGCCCCTCCAGATAGTCTATAAAGATGTTGAACTCCCTTTTAAGATTCTAGACTGGCAGAATGAGGCCGGAAAAGAAGAAAAACTTGAAGAATTGCTGAGACTGGAAGTAGAAGAAGGTTTCGCCCTGGAAAACGCTCCTCTGATGAAACTGGTTATCATTAAAGCAGATACTGATCTTCACTACTTCATATGGACTCAGCACCACATCCTTTTCGACGGCTGGAGCGCACAGATAATTATTAAGGAGGTCTTTGAAGTCTATAATGCGCTGATAAATAACAGTACCGCCCGGCTTAATGTAGTCCGCCCGTTCCGGGACTATATTTCCTGGCTGCAGAGGCAGGATATTAAAAAAGCCGAAGCGTTCTGGAGAATTACTCTTGAAGACTTGAGCAATAATACTTCTTTTAGACCCCGCGCCTTCCGTAAAAGGGAAGGGGGATACATGAGGAGGAATGTGGAAATAAACAGTGAAATTTCCTCACTGGTTAATGCATTCTGCAGGAAAAACAGGCTGACAATAAATACTCTTTTCCAGGGTTTCTGGGCCTTGATCCTCGCATCTTACACCGGTCATGACGACATAGTCTTCGGCTCTACTGTCTCGGGAAGACCCACAGACTTGCTGAATATAGATTCCACAGTGGGGCTGTTTATAAATACTCTGCCCGTCAGGATTAAAATTGAACCGGAAATTACTCTTGCCGCCTGGCTTAGAAATATTCAGTTCCAGCAGGCCGAGCAGAGAAAATATGAGTACTGCGCCTTAACAGATATACAGGGCTGGAGCCGGATACCCCGTGAGGTCCCGCTTTTCGACAGCATTATTGTCTTTGAAAACTATCCTGCTTCTGCGGCCTTAAGCCGCCTGAAAGAGAAAATTTCAATCGATGAAGTAAGGTCCCATACCAGGACCAATTATCCTCTGACTATAGCTCTCGGGGTCGGAGAGGAAATTTCAATTGAAATGGCTTATGATGAATCCTTTTTTGACAGTGAGGAAATTGAAGCCCTGTTTTCTCACTTTAAGGCCCTGCTTTCCAGTGTCTCGCTGAACGCTGAAAAGAAACTTAACGAAATAAGTATTCTGTCAGATGAAGAAAGTAACAGAATTTTAAGAGAGTTCAGCCATGGTGCCGATGCCTTGGCGCTTGAGGACATCTCTATCCCTGAATGCTTTAAGTCCGTTGCCGCCATTTATGGGAATATGACTGCATGCTGCAAAAATGACTCAAAGATAAGCTATAGGGAGTTGGATGAAAAGGCAGACCGGCTGGCCCATAACCTTATTAGTAACGGCCTTGTCCTGGAGGACATAGTTGCAATTGTGTCCGAAAGGTCAGTTGATATGATAGTAAGCATAATGGCTGTACTTAGGTCAGGAGGAGCCTTCCTTCCCATAGACCCCTCGTACCCTGTGGACCGAATAAGCTACATGATAGAAGATTCCGATGTAAAGCTGATACTTACACAGAAACACCTATTGGATAAAATACCTGTGACGTCAAAGAAGGTAATCCTGATGGATTCTGAAGAGGAATTATATTCATCAGGGGGGAACCATACTGAAGTAAAAATACATCCTGAAAACCTTGCATACGTGATCTACACTTCAGGCTCTACCGGCAAACCCAAAGGTACCATGCTCAGCCACAAAGGGGTGATTAACCTTGCCCGCGTTAAAAAAGAAATACTCCGGCTCTCATCGGGCAAAAGGGTATTGCAGTTCTCATCCTTCAGCTTTGATGCCTCAATTTGTGAGATTTTTATGTCGCTTCTTACCGGCAGTACACTCTGCCTGTGCGATAAAGAAGACATCCTCTCAGGCGGGAGATTGATGAATCTAATGTCGGAACAAAAAATTAATTTTCTCCTTCTGCCTCCTTCATATTTATCTGTACTGCCTGATAAGGATCTGCCTGATCTGGAGGTGCTTGTTACGGGCGGCGAGGCCGCAACCTGGAGCCTGATCGAAAAGTGGTCAAAGGGGAGGAAGTACTTCAACGCATACGGTCCCACGGAGGCAACGGTCTGCACTACACTCCATGAGTGCTCCTTAGAGGACATGGATCTCTCACAGACGCCTCCGATCGGAAGGGCAATATCAAACCTCAGGACATACATACTGGATAGGTCAATGCACCCGGTACCTGTTGGTGCCCCTGGAGAACTCTTCATTGCAGGAGTAGGGCTGGCAAGGGGATACCTCGGAAAGCCGGAACTTACGGCAGAGAAGTTCCTGCCCGATCCTTTCTCGGGTGAAAAGGGAAGCCGCCTTTATAGAACAGGAGACATGGTAAGATACTTAAAAGACGGGAAGATTGAATTCTTAGGAAGGATGGACAGCCAGATAAAGCTCAGGGGATTTAGAATAGAGCTCCAGGAAATTGAGTCGCAGATAAGGAGCTATGCCGGTGTAAAAGAAGCCGTGGTAGTCTTAAGGGAAGACAACATTGGCGGCAGCCGCCTTGTTGCATACATTGTAGCTGAAGAAGAGGACTTTGACACTTCGGGCCTTCAGGCATACCTTAAGACCAAGCTCCCCGAGTACATGCTGCCAAAGTTCATCATAAGGCTTGAGAAAATGCCACTTAACACCAGCGGGAAAATTGACAGAAGCGGCCTTCCTGAGCCTGAAGTAAAACAGGATAATTCCGGACACGAAAAACAGAAAACAGTTACTGAGGAAATTCTTGCCAACATCTGGGCGGATATTCTTAAGCTTGACAAAGTGGCTGCTGGAGATAACTTCTTTGAACTTGGCGGGCATTCACTCCTTGCAACTCAGCTTATCTCCAGAATCCGTGACGCTTTTAGTATTGAAATTCCTTTTAACATCCTCTTTGAAGAAAAAACACTTTCTGCCTTGGCTGAAAGAATTGACCGTATTGTCAGGTCTGACATGGAAGTCCCGGATAAACCGGTTAAATATGACGTGGCGGAGAAAATTCCTTTGTCTTTCCCTCAGCAGAGACTTTGGTTCCTGGATAAACTCCAGCCCGGTATGACCTCCTACAATATCCCTGCTGCTGTAAAAATTATCGGGGAAATAAATCTTAGCCTCCTTACGGAGGCTGTTAACACCGTTGCGGGACGCCATCAGGTGCTTAAAACTCTGTTCAGGGAAATTGACGGGCAGCCGGTCCAGGTTATTAACCATGACTTTAGGGCGGATATAAAAATCACCGACTTAAAGGACACTGCGGGTGAAAACCGGCTAAAGGAAGTTGACCGGATCATGGACACGGAAACGTCCAGACCATTTAACCTGCAGGAAGGCCCCCTTTTTAGGATCCATATCCTCCTCCTGTCAAAGGATGAATGCATTATCCTTTTTGTCATACACCACATAATTGCAGACGGATGGTCTATGTCAATATTAGTTAATGAAGTGGCCTCGGCTTATGAAGCCCTCATTAAAAATAAAAACCTTGCGCTTCCTGAACTGAACCTGCAGTACACAGATTACTCCATCTGGCAGAACCGTATGTATGAGGCAGGAAAATTTTCTCAGCAGCTTAATTACTGGAAAGATAAATTAAGTAATATCCCGCAGGTAAGCGGGCTCTATACAGATTTTCCCAGGAAACCTATCCTCTCAGTTAACGGAAATTCTGCCTCGGATATTCTGGACACAGATACCCTTAAAGAACTCCTTGAGCTTAGCCGGAAAGAAGGCGCTACTCTTTTTATGAGCCTCCTTGCCGCATTTAATATACTTCTGCACAAGTATTCGGGACAGTATAATATTTCCATCGGGGCCCCGGTTGCAGGCAGGGTCAGAACTGAAATTGAAAACCTCATTGGCTTCTTTGTAAACAACGTCGTACTGCTGACTGAATTAGAACGGGGGCTCACATTTAAAGAACTCCTGAAGAAAGTAAGGACAACTTCTTTGGAGGCTTACGCAAATCAGGACGTGCCTTTTGAAAAGGTTGTCGAGGCCGTTGCCCCTCTGAGGGATCTGAGCCGGTCTCCTTTGTTTCAGGTGATGTTCGTTTTCCAGAACTTCCGGACAAACGGATTTGACCTTGAGGACCTGCAGATTTCTTCTTACCCCATTAGAAGCACTACTTCCAATTTTGACCTGTCAATGGTATTAAATGAGTCGGAAGAAGGTTTAATGATGGCATTGGAATATAATTCCGACCTTTTTAAGCCCGAAACAATTGAATTGATGCTCAGGCATTATAAAAATATTATTAAATCTGTCCTTCTGGATCCTGACGTAACAATTGAAGATTTGAACATACTCCTGCCCGCTGAAGAGGATAAAATCCTCCGCGGCTGGAACAGTACAGCCATGCAGTACCCTCCTGTGTCTGTTGTCGAAAGGTTTAATGAGGTAGTAAATGAAAACCCTGCCTGTAATTCAGTTGTTATGGCAGCCTCTGACGGCACAATCCTGGAGGAACTAAGTTATTCAGGCTTAAATATCCGCTCAGAAAGACTGGCTTCGCTTCTTATGCGTAACCAGATCGGCCGTGAGGACATAGTGGCAATTGTATCCGAAAGGTCAGTTGATATGATAGTAAGCATAATGGCTGTACTTAGGTCAGGAGGAGCCTTCCTTCCCATAGACCCCTCGTACCCTGTGGACCGAATAAGCTACATGATAGAAGATTCCGATGTAAAGCTGATACTTACACAGAAACACCTATTGGATAAAATACCTGTGACGTCAAAGAAGGTAATCCTGATGGATTCTGAAGAGGAATTATATTCATCAGGGGGGAACCATACTGAAGTAAAAATACATCCTGAAAACCTTGCATACGTGATCTACACTTCAGGCTCTACCGGCAAACCCAAAGGTACCATGCTCAGCCATAAGGGTGTTGTTAATTTGTCTTATGTACAGAAGGAATCCTTCAGTCTTTCTCCGGGCGAAAGGGTAATGCAGTTCTCCTCACTCAGCTTTGATGCCTCTGTCTGGGAAATATTCATGGCGCTTTTAAGCGGTTCCACTTTGTATCTGTGCCGTAGGGATACCACGCTTTCAGGTGAAAAACTAAGGGACTATCTGAAAAATAACGGCATAAATGTGCTTACTCTGCCTCCTTCCGTACTGTCATTTATTCCTTATGACATCTTATCGGAGCTGGACGTACTTGTAACGGCAGGTGAGGCCGCAGCCTGGAGCCTGATCGAAAAGTGGTCAAAGGGGAGGAAGTACTTCAACGCATACGGTCCCACGGAGGCAACGGTCTGCACTACACTCCATGAGTGCTCCTTAGAGGACATGGATCTCTCACAGACGCCTCCGATCGGAAGGGCAATATCAAACCTCAGGACATACATACTGGATAGGTCAATGCACCCGGTACCTGTTGGTGCCCCTGGAGAACTCTTCATTGCAGGAGTAGGGCTGGCAAGGGGATACCTCGGAAAGCCGGAACTTACGGCAGAGAAGTTCCTGCCCGATCCTTTCTCGGGTGAAAAGGGAAGCCGCCTTTATAGAACAGGAGACATGGTAAGATACTTAAAAGACGGGAAGATTGAATTCTTAGGAAGGATGGACAGCCAGATAAAGCTCAGGGGATTTAGAATAGAGCTCCAGGAAATTGAGTCGCAGATAAGGAGCTATGCCGGTGTAAAAGAAGCCGTGGTAGTCTTAAGGGAAGACAACATTGGCGGCAGCCGCCTTGTTGCATACATTGTAGCTGAAGAAGAGGACTTTGACACTTCGGGCCTTCAGGCATACCTTAAGACCAAGCTCCCCGAGTACATGCTGCCAAAGTTCATCATAAGGCTTGAGAAAATGCCACTTAACACCAGCGGTAAAATTGAC
Source organism: Ignavibacteria bacterium (assembly GCA_025612375.1). Classification (NCBI taxonomy): domain Bacteria; kingdom Pseudomonadati; phylum Ignavibacteriota; class Ignavibacteria; species Ignavibacteria bacterium. Next base: position 33,335 of record JAAXKN010000018.1, on the reverse strand, counting down.
AGGAATGGCCTTGCCGCAATGGATCCGGGGCATGCGGCTAAAAAAGTGGAATATACTGCACCAAGAACCCGCACTGAAAAAGCAGTTACGGATATTGCCTCCGGACTCTTAAACCTCGAAAAAGCCGGGATCTATGATAACTTCTTTGAGCTTGGCGGCCACTCATTATTGGCATCCCAGCTTGTAAGCCGTATTAGAGAGGCTGTGGGAATTGAAATTCCTTTAAGACTGGTGTTTGAAAAACCTGTATTTGCGGATTTAGCCCTGGAAATTGAACTGCTGGAAAAAGGAAATGACGAAAGGAAAGATGAAACGATTAAACGCGTCTCCAGGGATTCTTACCGCGCCGTGAAGTCAGACTTAATTAAATAGTGGAACACATAAGTCAGAATTTTATAAGTTTTTGATAATGAATGTAGCCTGGCAAAATAAGAAATAGGAGATGGCCGAATGACTGATGATACCGATACCAATATGCATACTGAAGAATCTCCTGGAAATAGTGAGGAGGTTTATGTTTTCCCTGCTTCCTACGCGCAGCAGAGGCTGTGGTTCCTGGATCAGTTTGAGCCTGGAAGCCCGTACTACAACATACCTTCGGCAATGAGGATAAAAGGGAAGTTCGACATACCAGTATTTAAGAAGGTGCTGGGTGAAATCGTAAGACGCCACGAGGCCTTAAGGACAAACTTCCTATCCCTGGAGGGAAAGCCCGTCCAGGTGATCTCAAAAAGTGTGGATGTCCCTTTCCTGGTCCTGGACCTTAAGAAGATGCCTGAAGAGGAAAAGGAACTGGAAATTAAGCGTATATTAAAGGAGAAAGCCAGGTGCTCCTTCGACCTCTTAAAAGACCCGCTTCTTAAGGTCACGGTTCTTGAATTAGGCCCTGTGGATCACGTGGTCATAGTAGTCATGCACCACATTATCTCGGACGGCTGGTCAATGGGCCTGTTCGTGCAGGAAATATCCACGCTTTACAACGCTTTCTCCCTGGGGATCCCGTCCCCCATGCCGGAGCTCACCATTCAGTACGCCGACTTCTCCATGTGGCAGAAGGAGTTCATGCAGGGAGAAAGGCTCGAAAAAGAGCTCTCCTACTGGAAACGTAAGCTTGAGGGGTCATCTCAGGTCCTGAGGCTTCCAACAGACAGGCCGAGGCCTTCGGTCTGGACCAATAACGGAGCAACTTTGTCCAGAACAATTCCACAGTCTGCACTGGATGGCTTAATGGAACTGTGCCGGAAAGAGAAGGTCACTCTTTTCATGACGCTCATGGCCTCTTTCCAGATACTGCTTTATAAGTACTCCTCTCAGCACGACATCAGTGTAGGTACACCGATTGCAAACCGTACAAGGAGGGAGCTTGAGGGGATAATAGGCCTTTTTATCAACACAATTGTAATCAGAACAGAAATAGATGAAGCTGTGTCCTTCCGTGACTACCTTAAGAAAGTAAGGACAGTGACGCTGGAAGGCTATGAAAACCAGGACCTCCCATTTGAGTTCCTGGTCGAAAAGCTCCAGCCCGGGCGTGACATGAGCTACCAGCCTATGTTCCAGGTCATGTTCATACTCCAGAACCTCCCCTTGAACTCACAGCCCTTTCATGGCCTGGACTTCAGGATGCTGGACGTTGATATGGGGACCTCTACATTTGACATCACGCTTACTGTGGCCGAGACATATGAGGGGCTGGATGCCACGATAGAATACAATACGGACCTTTTTGATGAAAGTACAATAAGCCGTATGCTGAGGCACTATGAAAACCTGATAAACCACATACTCCTTAAGCCCGAAGAAAGCATCAGTAGCCTCAGTATGATGGATGAAAGTGAACGGAATATGCTGCTCTATGAGTGGAATCATTCAGAAGTGGAATTTGAAGAGTATGAGGTAATACAAAGCCTCTTTGAAAAGCAGGCTGAACTATGTCCTGATGAGACTGCACTTACTTTTGAGGGGAGTTCATTGTCCTACAGAGAGCTGAATGAAAGGTCAAACCAGTTTGCCCACAGGCTCATAAGACAGGGCGTCGGTCCTGAAGACATAGTTGGAATCCTGCTTGAGCGCTCACTGGATATGATGACTGGTGTCCTGGGGGTCTTGAAGTCAGGCGCGGCATACCTCCCCCTGGATGCCTCATACCCGGTAGACCGCCTGAGCTTTATGCTCGAGGATGCGGGTGTAAAGACGCTTGTTACGCAAAGTAACTTACGAAATATCCTGCCTGAGTATGATGGAAGCGTTATCCTGATCGACACTGAGTGGGATGAGATATCACGTGAAAGCATAATGAACCCGGTCTGTCCATCAGATAAAAACAATCTGGCTTACGTCATCTATACCTCCGGCTCTACCGGCAGGCCCAAGGGGACTATGATTCAGCACGCAAGTCTCATTAATGCATATCAGTCCTGGGAAATGGCTTATGAACTTACTACACGCGCCCGCTCCCACCTCCAGATGGCCAGCTTTTCTTTTGACGTCTTTGCAGGGGACTGGACACGCGCCCTGTGCTCGGGCGGAAAACTTGTAATTGCCCCCAGGGAAATACTCCTCGAAGGCGAAAAACTCTATAACCTTATGAGGCAGGAGGGAGTAAACATTGCGGAATTCGTCCCTGCGGTCCTCAGGAATTTAATCCAGTACCTGGATACTAGCGGCAATAACCTGAACTTCTTTCACCTCTTGATTGCAGGCTCCGACGTCTGGTACGCGGGTGAATACAGGAAATTCCTAAAATACTGCGGGGAAAATACCCGGCTCATTAATTCCTTCGGCCTTACAGAAGCTACAATTGACAGCTCCTATTTTGAAAGCACAAACCTCGACATCCCTAACGACCGCCTGGTCCCGATAGGACGCCCGTTTTCAAATATGACTCTCTATGTGCTCGATCGGAATCTTGAGCCCCTGGCACCGGGACTTACAGGGGAGCTTTATGTGGGGGGAAAAGGACTGGCAAGAGGATACCTTAAACGCCCGGACGTAACTGCGGAGAAGTTTATCCCTGATCCGTTTTCAAAAATTCCGGGACAAAGGCTTTATAAAACGGGCGACATGGCAAGATTCCTCCCTGACGGTAACGTCGAGTTCCTGGGTAGAATGGATAACCAGATTAAGCTCAGGGGACTGAGAGTTGAACTTGGAGAAATTGAAACCGCAGTCTCGGAATTTGATAGCGTCAGGGACTCTGTTGTAATTGCAAGAGAGGACACTCCGGGGGATAAAAAAATAGTTGCATACATCGTAACACGCGACGGCAATCCTATCCCGGCGCCTGAACTGAAGCACTTCCTGGCGGACCGTCTTCCTGAATACATGATCCCTTCGGCTTTTGTCACATTGGAGAAATTGCCCGTGACTCCGAACGGGAAAGTCGACAGGCGCGCCTTGCCCGCTCCCGACGTAAATGAAATTATGAAGGAAATGGAATCAAATTACGTGGCGCCGCGATCTGTAGCCGAGGGGGTGATTGCCTCTATATGGTCCGGCGTCCTGAAAGTCCCTAAGATCGGCATAAACGATAACTTTTTTGAGCTCGGGGGCCACTCGCTTCTGGCTACACAGGTGATCTCAAGAATAAGAACTGCCTTTAACATTGAAATTCCCTTGCGCAGCATTTTTGAAAATCCTACTGTAGCCCGAATGGGGCAGATAGTAGAAAAAGAAGAAATGAAGAAAAATGGTCTCATAAGCCGTCCTGTTCTTCCTGCCCCGCGTGAGGCCTTAATACCTCTGTCCTTTGCCCAGGAAAGACTCTGGTTCTTGGATCAGCTTGAGCCGGGCAATTCTTTTTATAATATGCCTGAAACTTACAGAATAAAGGGAAAACTGGATAAGTATATTCTTGAAGAAAGCCTGAACGAAGTTGTAAGGCGCCATGAAATTCTGAGAACTTCGTTTTTAACAGTAGACGGTAAGCCTTCGGCAGTAATATCGCCTGAACTGAAAATTATGATCGGCTTTACAGACCTGTCTATATATCCTTCAGAAGAACAGGATAAAATAATTGAGAACATATCTCTTCGTGAAGCACAAAGATATATCCCGCTTACCGAGGCTCCGTTGTTCAGAACCACGCTCCTGAAAGTTTCAGAAGAAGATTATATTATTAAAGTGATACTCCACCACATCATTACAGATGAGTGGTCTTCGGGCATAATGCTGAGGGAAATTGCACTTATGTATAATGCGCTGTTATTAAACACTAAACCCTCTCTTCCTGAGCTTAATATTCAGTACACAGATTATGCCTTCTGGCAGAGGGAGTACTTAAGGGGTGAAAACCTTGAGCGTCAGCTTTCATACTGGAAAGATAAGCTCTCAGGCATCCCGCTTTCACTTGAACTCCCATTTGACCACCCGAGACCCCCAATTCAGACATACAGGGGAGACTACATAAGTCTGGACCTAAATCCTGAACTGGTAAAAGCCCTAAGAGACTTCAACAGGCAAAGTGGTGTGACACTGTTTATGACCATGCTCTCATGCTTCCAGGTGCTGCTCTACAGGCTGAGTGGGCAAATGGACATCGTAATCGGCACACCCGTAGCAAATAGGAGTAAAGAGGAACTTGAGGCTCTCATTGGATTTTTTGTCAATACACTCGTCTTAAGATGCAGAATTAGCAGGAATATGAAGTTCCTTGATCTCTTAAAAGAAACAACAGAATCATCCCTCGAGGCCTTTACATACCAGGAGCTCCCATTTGAAATGCTCGTTGATGCTCTTCAGCCCGAAAGGACACTCAGCCATTCACCCCTGTTCCAGGTCATGTTTGCAATGCAGAATATGCCTTTAACAGATTATGAACTTGCACCCGGCATAAGAATTATTCCGCATGAAATTAAATTAAATACTTCAGAATTTGACCTCACTCTTTTTATCGCTGAAAAGTCGGACGAGAGCATTTCCATGGCTTTTGAATACAACACGGACCTCTTTGAAAAAGAGACAATTGAAATGTTCTTCCGGCACTATAAGTCTATAATTGAATGCGTGCTGATAAATAACGATCTGGCAATTTCAGATATACCTCTTTTAAGCCGTGAGGAGGAAATTGCGGTTACTGAAAAATTAGCTGAAGGTCACTCCGCAAATGTCAGCCTCAGCCAGTTGGTCCATGAAGCCTTTGAAACAACTGCATCGTTAAAAATGAATAGTCCGGCGCTCATTTTCATGGGGCGCGCAATGACATATGGCGAACTGAACAGCCGAAGCAATAAGCTTGCCCACTACCTCATGAAAAAAGGCGCGGGCCCGGAGACTGCAGTGGGTATTGCACTTAAGAAATCCCCTGAACTCATTATAAGCCTCCTTGCCGTACTGAAGTCCGGCGGATGCTATATCCCCCTCGATATGAATTATCCCTTGGAAAGACTGGACTATATAGTACAGGATTCAAAATTAAAACTCCTTATAACAGAAAAAGAACTGGCTTCAAAGTTCAGCGGCGATGTAGTAGAAACCATACTTATAGACACCCTGTGGGATGAAATTGAAAAAGAAAGCGCCTTGAACCCGGCGCTCAACAGGCCTCTTGAAGACAACCTGGCATACATAATCTATACCTCTGGTTCAACGGGCAGGCCCAAGGGTACCATGATTACACACAGGAACCTTATGAATTACCTCTCCTGGTGCATTTCCACATATCCTCTTAATGAAGAAACCGGATCGGTATTCCACCTGAGCATATCTTTTGACGCTGCTGTTACCTCCATATATCCTGCGCTTCTTTCAGGCAGCCCGGTTAAAATAATCCCTGACGGCACGGATATCTACCGCCTGGGGCAGGAGCTCTTTGAAAGTGGAACAGTTGGTACACTTAAGCTTACACCTGCACATATGGACGTTCTTCAGGAACAGCTGAAAAATGCAGAAGCCAATAATGACGGAAATGCCTCTTTACGCCTAAAGGCTTTTGTAGTGGGAGGGGAGAACCTTACCCGAAAACAAATATCTTACTACCAGGATAAATACCCTGAAACTCTGATCTATAACGAGTATGGGCCTACTGAGGCTGCAGTCGGCTGCATCGTCTATGAAGCTTCTGGACTAAAGACCGAAGGCTCTGTCCCCATCGGCAGGGTAATACCGGGCGTTTATGTATGCCTCCTGGATGAAAACATGAATATTGCCCCGGTGAATACTCCGGCAGAACTATATATCGGCGGACTTGGACTTTCCAGAGGCTACCTGGAAAGACCTGACCTTACGGCAGAAAAGTTCATACCCGATCCCTTTTCCTCTGCACCGGGCATGAGGCTCTATAAGACAGGTGACAAGGTAAAGCTCTTAAGAAACGGCAGCATTGAATTCCTCGGCAGACTTGACGAACAGCTGAAACTGCACGGATACAGAATTGAGCCCGGTGAAATTGAGGCTGCCTTAATGCAGCATTCAGCGGTAAAAGAGGCACTTGTCTTAAAACATACTACTGAAGAAAAACTTGTAGCCTACTGCATCCCGCGAAATGAACACATCCCCGAAACAAAAGAAATTAGGGAATACCTTGAGAAAAAAGTCCCTTCTTATATGGTGCCTTCAGTATTTATGTTCATTGAACAGTTCCCGCTTACCGTAAACGGGAAAATTGACAGGAAAAAACTTCCTGAACCCAGGCTTGAACGTGCAGAAATAACTGAAGGCTATATTGCTCCCGTAACAGAAGCCGAACTCCTTATGGCAGGTATCTGGCAGAGCGTACTGAATGTCGACAAGGTCGGTATAACAGACAACTTTTTTGAGCTTGGCGGGGATTCAATTATCTCAATCCAGCTCGTCTCAAGGGCTAACCAGGCGGGCTTCCGCCTGACACCAAGGGACATTTTCCAGAACCCTACTGTTAAAAGCCTTGCCCTTGCTGCAAATGGCGGCCGCGTCATAAAAGCCCCGCAGGGAATTGTATCGGGCCAGATCCCGCTTTCTCCGGTGCAGCACTGGTTCTTTGAACAGTCGCTGTATAATATCCATCATTATAACCAGTCATTGCTCTTTGAAGTGGAACATACTCTGGACATCACTCTGCTGGAAACGGTGCTGAAAGAAATTTTAATTCACCACGACGCTTTAAGAATATGTTTTAATAAAAATGAAGAAACGTGGGAGCAGTTTAACAGGGGAATTGACAAAATTGCACCTCTTATAAGAGTGGATCTTTCGGCTCAGCCTGAGGAAGAGCTGCCCCGCCAGATTGAAAAACTCTCGTCTGAATTTCAGGCAAGCCTCGATATCAGCAGTGAACCTTTGAAAATGGCGTACTTTGACACGGGGAAAAACAGGAAGAATTATTTATTCATTGCCGTACACCACCTTTTAATTGACGCCGTTTCATGGAGAATATTGCTGGATGACTTCCAGACTGCGTACACAGAGGCCTCTCAGCTAAAAAAGATCAGACTGCCCCTTAAGACCAGTTCCTTTATGGATTGGTCAAAGAGACTAAATGAGTATGCACAAACGCCTGAAGTTGCTGCAGAATTCGATTTCTGGCAAAAACTGAAGAATTCTGAGGCGTCTGCAATTCCAGCCGACTATAAGTCCAATGACGGGAACCTTGAACAAACAGCCGGAACCCTCCGCAACTCCCTTGAAGCAGAGGATACAGGAACTTTGCTTAAGGAATTGCCTAAAGTGCTGAATGCGGAAATTATGCACCCATTGCTGACAGCCCTCGTAAGGGCATTCAATAGTAAAACGGGAAAAACCGGCCTCTTAATTGAACTTGAAAGCCACGGAAGGGTGGATTTGTTCCCGGACCTGGATGTCTCCCGCACTATAGGATGGTTTACCAGTATCTATCCTGTCTACCTTGAGCTCGGGAATTCTGAGAGCCTGAAGGAGTCAGTTGAAAAGGTGAAAGAGCAGATGAATGCCATCCCGAATAACGGCATCGGCTTCGGAATGCTTAAATACCTCTCAAAGGATAAATCTCTCATTTCAGAGATGCAGAGGCTCCCAAAGCCTGAAATTGCCTTTAACTACCTGGGGCAATTTGATGACAGGACTTCTGCCGAGTCTTCAATCCTCCCGGCGCAGCCCACTAAGGGAGAAGAAAGAAGCCCGCATAATAAACGCTCCTACCTTATTGAAATTACTGCTGCTGTGGTAAACGGCAGGCTTAACCTGGAATGGACCTACAACAGTAAAATATATAAGGAAAATACAATGCTTCTTCTTGCAAACGCTTATCTGGAAGAGATTAGGGCAATAGTAAATCTGGTGAGATCACAGAAGATAGATCTCAGAGCCAAAGATTATTCTGATTTAGGCTGGAACACTCAGGAAGTCGATGATATACTCTCGGTGATAAACCGCATGAAGGAATAGAATATGAATAACAAAGAAGTTGAAGATATCTATCCGCTTTCACCAATGCAGCAGGGAATGATGTTCCATAGCCTCCTTACCCCTGAGTCGGGAATGTATGTCGAACAGCTGAGCTGCCTCATTACGGGCAATCTTGACGTCCCGGCCTTCCGCCTGGCCTGGCAGCATCTCATGGATGAACATGCCGTTCTCAGAACCTCATTCCTGAGTAAAGGCTTGAAGGAACCCCTGCAGATTGTTTTTAGAAAAGTTGAAGTCCCTTTTGAAATTGTTGACTGGGAGCCTTTGACTGACAATAAAAGGGAAATTGAATTTCAAAATTACTGCCTCGCTGAGCAGATGAAAGGCTTTGACCTTTCCAGAGCCCCGTTACTCAGGTTTACTCTTGCCCGTGCTGGAAAGGACTCTTATTATTTTATCTGGACTTACCACCACATACTCTTGGACGGGTGGTCAATGCCTTTGCTCTTCCGCGAGGTGATGCTTATATACGAGGCACTCTCAAATGGCAGGCAGTATTCATATAAACCCGTTACAACTTACAGGGACTATATTGTCTGGCTGAAAAAACAAAACCTTAATGAAGCCGAAAATTTCTGGCGTAATGCACTTAAAGACCTGGAAGCCCCTTCACTTATCTCAAATAATCATAACGAAAACAAAAATGAAAACGTCTTCCTGGACATAAAAGACAGCCTGCCGGAAGAGTTAATGAATCATCTTCAGGAATTTGCATCTGCAAACCATCTGACCATGAATACTATTGTCCAGGGTGCCTGGGCAATTCTGCTGAGTATATATACCCGGCAGAAGGACGTTGTCTTTGGTGCCGCTGTTTCAGGCAGGCCCGTGGATTTACCGGGTGCAGAAACAATTATCGGTTTATTAATAAATACTCTGCCGGTAAGAACCGGTATCCTCCCGGAAAAGAAGATTGCCGGGTGGTTAAGTGAACTGCAGATTCACCAGCTGGAAATGAGACAGTATGAATACACTCCCTTAAGCCAAATCCAGAAGTATACCGGTATCCCGAATTCTCTGCCCCTGTTTGATACACTGCTGGTTTTTGAAAATTTCCCCGTGGATGCACTTAAAAATGCCGAAGTAAAAGGGATCCGGATCAGTAACGTTCTGGCGGCGGAAAAAACAAATTTCCCCCTTGTCCTTGTTGCTCTTTTGAGCAATACTCTGGAGTTCCGCCTGATTGCTGACGAAGAAAGCATTAAACCTGCTATTGCCCGGAATATGCTGGAGAACCTTAAAACCATAATCGGCTCTTTTGTTAAATTTTCAGATGGCAGGCTTTCAGATGTGGAAATCCTTTGCGAAAGGGAAAAACAGGAAATCCTGAGATATTCTCTGAATCCTGCCGGAGATGAAACACATTGCCTCCACAGACTCTTTGAACTCCAGGCTGAAAAAACTCCTTCCAACACCGCCATCGTGTTCAACGGGAAAAAACTTTCCTACTCGGAACTTAATAAAAAAGCTAATAAGCTGGCTCATTACCTGATAAGCCTTGGTGTTAAAAGAGACTCCCTGGTCGGGGTGCTTGCCAGCCGCTCAGAAGAAATGATAATTGCAATTCTTGCGGTTATGAAAGCAGGAGCCGCCTATGTTCCTTTTGATCCTAACTCACCATCTGAAAGAATAGAATTTATTATTAAGGATGCCGGGCTTAATGTTATTGTTACCCAAAGTGACAACGGGGAAAAACTTCTTAAGAACCATCAGAAGCTGATTCTTATCGATCAGGAATGGGGGACAATTGCCCGCGAAAGCAGCCATAATCCCAATGAGACTTGTACTCCTGACAACCTTGCCTACGTTATTTATACTTCCGGCTCCACCGGCAAACCAAAGGGAGTGCTCATTAGCCATTCCGGCGCCAGCAACTTCGTTAAAGGTTTTTCAATCCCTCCCGGCATGAATTCTAATGAAAGGGGATTGCAGTTCTTCTCTCTTAGCTTTGACGGCTCGGTTGCAGATATCTTCCCGGTCCTCACCTCAGGCGCCGCTTTATACATACCTGAAAGGGAGACTTTGCTCGATAACAGAAAAACCGAGGAGTTCATTCGCGAAAATTCAATTACCTATATGGTCGCTACTCCTTCAATCCTGTCTTTACTGGATGAGAACAAGATTCCCGGGCTGAGAACCATAATTTCGGCAGGGGAAATATTAACTAATGACATGGCACAAAGATTTTCCTCCGGAAGAAAATTCTTCAATGCTTACGGCCCTACAGAAACTTCAGTCGGCGTAACAATGTACAGCATTGACGGCTCCAAAAACTATCACCCGTCGGTTCCAATAGGCAGCGCTTTAATAAATACAAAGCTCTTTATTCTTGATGATGAATACCGGCTCGTGCCTGCGGGCTGCGTCGGAGAATTATATATCGGAGGTCCCGGCCTGGCGCGCGGTTATCTGAATATGCCGGGCCTTACGGCTGAAAAATTTATTCCAAATCCGTATGCCTGTTGCCCGGGCGAGCGGATTTATAGGACCGGCGACCTTGTAAGACTGCTGCCTGAAGGGAACATTGAGTACATAGACAGAATTGACCAGCAGGTGAAAATCAGGGGCTTCAGGGTTGAATTGGGTGAGATTGAATCTGTAATACGCAGCTTCCCCGGGGTGTGTGACGCGGTTGTCCTGGCCAGAGGAAATAATTCTCAGGATAGGAAAATTGTAGCATATATTATCCCGGATGAAGAGGCGGAACTTGACATCCCGGAATTAAAAAAATCCTGCTCTCTTGTTCTGCCAGACTATATGACGCCCTCCAGGTTTACTTTTCTTAAGGAATTCCCTCTTAACGGTAGCGGGAAAATTGACCAGAAGGCACTCCCTGAGCCTGAGGGTGAACTGACAGATAAAAAACTGACCTATGTTGCTCCAAATGATACCTGGGAGTGCAGCCTCGTCAGGCTTTATGAGGAAATCCTGGACGTTCATCCGGTAGGAATAAAGGACAGCTTCTTTGAGCTGGGTGGGCATTCACTACTGGCAATAAGACTGATGGATCTCATACAGGAAAGACTCCATAGAACTATCCCTCTTGTTACCATCTATCAGAACCCGGCAATTGAGAGCCTGGCTCCTTTCCTGAGGCTTGATGACGAGAGGAAGCAATCTCTTATCATCGATATGAAAAAAAACGGCTCCATGGAACCCCTTTTCTTTGTGCATCCTTCAGGAGGAAGCGTCCACTGGTACTCTGACCTGGCAAAACAAATAGATACTGAGATCCCTTTCTTTGGCATACAGGCCATCGGCATAGACGGTAAGAACAAACTTGATGATTCAATTGAAGTTATGGCTTCCAGATACGTCGGAGATATTCTTCAGAGGCAGCCGCGCGGCCCTTATTACATCGGGGGCTGGTCCTTTGGCGTAATCCCGGCCTTTGAAGTCGCCTGCCAGCTCATGGCGCTCGGGGCTCAGGTAAACATGCTGGCTTTGCTTGACTGCGGTCCAACTATCCCTTATGAAGAGCCCGGAGACAGCGCGGAACAGCTGGCCGTTATGTTCCAAAAACATTTCCAGGTGGATCCTGACTTTTTAAGACAAATGGACGAGCAGGAGCGTTTTGCATACGTATTTAAGCTGGCTAAAAAAAATGGCATAATACCTTTTTTCATAAGGCTGCCTGAATTCTCTTTTTATATACAAATTCTTAAAACTAATCAGCTGGCGTGGCGCAGCTATAAGATAAAAACATATCCCGGCCAGATCACCTTTTTCCGCTCGGAGGAAAGCAGAGCCGATCCCTCACTGGCGCCCGATATGGGCTGGGGAAAGTATTCCTCCAAACCCGTTAATGTTATTGACGTCCCGGGCAGCCATATCAGCATGATGCAGCCCCCGGAGGTCAGAACGCTGGCTGGTAAACTTAATTCTTTAATCAGAAACCTCAGGGAAAACCGGGACTATGAACGCCTGAGTGAACCGATGCCCTGAATGTTCAATCAGATGAAAGTACAAGGAGTAAAAAGTAATGCCGAAAAAATTATTAAATAAGAATTTTATATTGCTCATGCAGGGTCAATCGATAAGCCTCCTGGGCAATCAGGTGTTCAATATCGCTGCAATATTTTGGATTAAGCATTTGACAGATTCCGCCAGCCTGATCGGCCTCATCGGGATGGTCTCCAGTATCCCGGCTATACTGCTTTCTTCAGTGGGCGGGGCCGTTGCGGACAGGTATTCCCGCAGGAAAATCCTCATATTCTGCGATGCCTTAAACGGCATCGGCGTCCTTATCTTAGCCGCTGTGCTTTATTTCAAACCCGATCAGTCGGACCTGGTGCTGGCCTCATTCTTTGCAATTTCTCTTCTTATATCCATTATTAATTCTTTCTTCCAGCCTGCTATCAGCGCCGCGGTTCCGGACCTTGTACCAAGGGATAAGATTACAGGGGCCAATTCACTCGACCAGGCTTCAGAACAGGTTATGACTTTCCTGGGGCAGGGTATAGGCGGGGTCCTCTTCAGAATGCTGGGAGCCCCATTGCTGATCTTGTTTAACGCGGTTTCTTTCCTATTCGCTGCTGTTTGCGAAATATTTATTGAGATACCACAGAAAATTCCTGAAAAAGGGAAGAACTGGAAAGACCAGTTGGCACACTTTAAGAGCGACGTAATTGAAGGCTTCAGATACGTGTGGAATAACCGCGGCCTGAAAAAAATGGTATTGCTGTTTACTTTTATCAACTTTATGACGGTGCCTGTAATAGTACTGCTCCCATTTTATGTGGAGGACTTCCTGAAGGCTACTTCCGACTGGTACGGCTTCCTGCTTGCAATGTACGGCGTCGGATCCATGTTCGGCTATATACTTGCCGGCTTGATTAAACTCAAAGGAAAACTCAGGTCCTTTACCGTCCTTTCTTTCTTTCTGGTAGAATCCTCGGGCTTTGGATTTCTGGGACTCATAAGTTCAACTTCCACGGCCCTCGTGCTGGCAGTTATCGCAGGAACACTGAACGGGTTTGTGGGGGTGTACATGATTACGGCTCTGCAGCTGACCTCTCCTAGCTCTTTAAGGGGAAGAGTTTTCGGATTCATTTCCTCTCTTGGCGGGGCTATGATCCCGCTTAGCATGGGCCTTTCGGGCTTTATTTTTGACTATACTGGCAAGAACATCCAGCTCATTTATGTCAGCTGCGGAATAATAATGTTCCTAATGGCCCTTACGTCTTTGTTCAGCCGCGATATCCGGAACTTCCTTGCCAACGACAATGAGCCGGATGAAATTAAAATTGGGAGTGAAATAGAAAGCACAGTTAAATAGAATCCTTATTTTCAATAATTAACACTTAACACTTATTTAATTATTATTCACAAAAAATAGTGAGGGCAATATGAGAGAGGACGAGAAGGAAGATACCACTGTTTATAAGGTGGTCGTAAACCATGAGGAACAGTATTCAATATGGCCGGCTGACAGGGAAAATCCACTCGGCTGGAAAGACGTGGGCAAGGTGGGCCCGAAGCCTGAATGCCTGTCCTATATCAAGGAAGTATGGACAGATATGCGCCCCTTAAGCCTGAGGAAAAAAATGGAAGAGGCGCAGTCTAAAAAAACAGCTGACAACTGAAATCAAATGTAACGCCTATCATTTGGCGGCGTGTCCCGTTTGGGTTGCGCCGCTTTATGGAAGGCTTTAGCAGAGGATGCAAAATTGTGCTCCTACGAAAGGAATTATGAGAACTATGCCCGGACATGACCTCCTCTCAGGCAGAAATAAATGTCTCTTAAAGGAAAATGAGATCCATGTATGGCATGTCTTTGCCGGTTCTGCCTTGCCTTCGGGACTTCAGAATGTCCTTACAGATCAGGAAATTAAAAGGGCATGCGGGTACTATTTCGCAAAGGACCGCGAGAACTTTATAATCTCCCGCGGGGTGCTTAGAGTTCTTATTGCCCGCTACTTAAATACCTCTCCTGAAAGGGTAAACCTTCTTTTTAACGAGTACGGTAAACCTTTCTTAAAGGGGGAAAAGACTTTGAAGTTTAATGTTTCTCATTCAAACGGGATACTGCTCTTTGCATTTGCCTGGAATTATGAGCTCGGAATCGACATAGAACTCATTCGCCCTGACTTCGCTGAAATGGAGATTGCAGAACGCTTTTTCTCAAAAAATGAAATGCTTGCCCTTTCCGTTCTGCCCGATGAATTAAGGAGGATCGCTTTTTTTAACTGCTGGACACGCAAGGAGGCCTATATTAAGGCAAAAGGAATGGGGCTTTCAATCCCGCTCGACTCCTTTGACGTATCCCTCTGCCCGGGTGATCCTCCGGAATTACTTCGCGACCATGACGCACCGGAAGAGGCGGGAAAATGGAAATTGTTTAATCTGAATGTCCCGCGGGATTACTGCGCCGCTCTTGCTGTTAAAGGAAATCCCGGAGAAATAATACAGCTTAAATGGTCTGGTGAAATCACTAACAACTCATCTTTACTTTGTCCGTCATTTATTAGATTGCAATAATCGGACTAAATGTATTAAATATATTGTTAACATATTAATACATAGAAAAGAATAGGAGGTTCATATGCCGTCCTGGAGCAGTAAAGATGAAAGAAAATATAAGCACATAAAGGAAAGTCAGGAAAAACGGGGAACAAAAGAAAAACGGGCTGAGGAAATAGCTGCGCGGACTGTCAACAAGTCTAGACGCATCGAAGGGCGCACCCCGAATAAAAAAACGGAGGGTACTGGCAACCCGCGCCACAGCCTGCACAGCCGCACAAGAGATGAACTCTATAACAGGGCAAAAAAAATGAATATACGCGGCCGCAGCAAAATGACAAAAGATGAGCTGATTGATGCAATAGAAAGTAAGTGATTCTGTAAAATAAAAGCCGGTGCAAAACCGGCTTTGGCATCCCTCACAAAAGCAGCCCGGGAGAAGAGTAAAGTTAAAAATGGGAATTTAAAATTAACCTGATTTAAATTTGACAATTCCTTTTTATGTGATTACAATATTACACATTGTTTATGTGGCCCGGAGCTGCGTCCTTATGCTTTTTGATTTGATCTGATTCGTAATAATAAATATATGTGAGGATGCTTTATGAAAAGAAACCTGCTTTTATGCCTTGTTCTGCTGACTGTTGTTTTCGCCTGTTCCTCAAACTACTCACAGGTGACAATTACAAAGGATGACCTCGCCAGGTATTACTCCACGGGTAAGGTTATTACCAGCTACATGTATACTAAAACCGTGGACGTTAACATCGGTAAAACCGGGGGAGGAAATTCCTGGGACTTTTCATTCCTGGAATCAAATTTAGTCAGTACTACTTTAACTGTCCAAAACCCGGCTTCAACTCCTTTCTTGAGCAATTTCCCCAACTCTAACCTCGTGTTTTATGTTACCTCTCTGGGTGAGGATAGTAATTCTGAAGACTTTTTCCCCGACGTCTGGGTCTATAACCTTCTGGGGGATGACCTTGGCACACTGGGTAACGGCGGCAGGGGAAAGGTAATGGGACTTGAAGTTAACAGCACTACGTACAACAAACCTGCCTATATCCTGATGAAACTGCCTGCTGCATATGGACAAACCTGGACGCAGAATTATTCCGACAGCACCGTGAGCAAGGCCGGCGGAATTAGTACTTATAGCACCGGCAGCTCAACGGTTAATACCACGGTTGATGCCTACGGAGTAATGAAGATGCCGGGCGGCTATAGCGTGGAGGCTATAAGAATTAAAAGGGATATCGACGGCTACCTTAACTCACAGTACGGCCAGCAGTCAAGAAGAAGGGTTATGGAATACGTTTTCCAGGGGAAAAATGGTGATATGGTAAACATCGCTGCGCCGGACCTTACGCCTCCTCCCGGCGGAATATTGAGAACAGGGGAAATTGTCTGGACGCAGAGCAGGGCTACTGACGTACAGGGAAAAGTCCCTGTAGTAAATAATTTTTCTTTGAGCCCTAACTACCCAAACCCTTTTAACCCGGAAACAATACTGGAATATTCACTGCCTGAAGAGACTTTTGTGGATATAAAAGTTTATGACGCCCTGGGCAAGGAAATCTCCCGGCTTGTAAGCAAAACTGAAAAACCGGGCTCCTACAAAATCAGCTTTAACGGGAGTCTTCTGCCCGGCGGAATCTATTTCCTGCACATGAAAGCTGGAAATTTCAGCGCCGTCCGCAAAATGGCTCTCATCAAATGATTAAATGAATTAAAAGGCGCCCTGGGCTCTACCCGCGGCGCCTTTTTTATTTGCTTACCATGCTTTCATCACACAACGGCAAAAATCGCTGGCAGCTTAAAATAATATAAATGATTTTTTGTGACGCACGTCAATGCAATTCTTCTTTAATTCTAAAGGGTCAAATCTTCTTTGTTTGTAACTCCGTTTTTAAGTAAATCATATTATTCACTGACTAAAGTCTGAAACTGCTGAAGTTAATCAGGCTTGTTTTGTGCCTTTTTAATAAACTGGTCACGTGTATGTTCTTTGAAATTTAATCTTTCTTAAAAAAGATTTTTCAGCCCTTTGAAAAAACGCTTTCTTTCACAATATACATTTATGTTTGGAGGGCAATTATGATTAAAGCAAAGGTACGATTTGTTATTATTGCAGCGATGTTGCTTGATTTATTATCTGTTACTATTTATGCCGAAAGCGCCCATGGTTCTGTTTTCTCTTTTACCCGCGGATCTCTTCCCGGTGACAACACGGTATTGACTGCCGGAATGAATGCAGCTAATGACCCATTGCAGGATGAAAGTTCCATTGGAACTCTCTTTACAAACACTAATTCTCCCGAGGATACTTTAACTCTTAAGGATTCTACTGAGGCCGGTGCCCCAATAGGCAGGGAGGGGAGCCAGATGGCTCTTTTTGCTGCCAATACCTGGATCTTCGTCTCTCCAGCCTCAGGTGCCTACACCGGGACGGTTACCCTGTCTGCAACCTTAAGAAAACTAATCCCCCCGACTGCAACTGTAAGCGGCAGGACAATCATCTTCAAACTGGATGACAGGACTGTAGGCAGCGCAGTTACCGATAAGGATGGTGTTGCTACTCTTCCTGATGTCCGCCTGCCGGATAATCTGAATGTTGGCATTCATCTGGACGCCATACACGCCGAATTTGCAGGCGATGGGAGCTATAAGAAAAGTTCAGGCATTGGAGTCCTCACTGTCACATACGCCCCTACAGAACTTAGGGTTGATAATATAACTGCTCCTTTCGGCTCTACCGTAACCGTAAGGTCAACTCTTATATCATCTTTTACGGGTAAGGGGCTTAAGGATAAGGTGATTACTGTCCTGATCAACGATGAGATTAAAGGCATGACCGCAACTGACGCAGATGGCGTTGCCGTTATGGATATTGACCTGGGCAGCATGAGTGTTGGAACTTACCCCATTTTAGTAACCTTCCTTCAGGTAATAGGAAATTATTCTCCAAATACAGCCACGGCAACTCTCAGGATCGGGGAACGCCCGACCAGCCTGGCAGTGGAGAATGCAGCCGGTATTTACGGCGACACTGTAACCCTCAGGGCTGCTCTTTCTTCACTGGGCCTCCCGCTTGAAAACAGGACGGTCACCTTTAGCGTAAACGGAAACCCTGTGGGAACGTCACAAACTCTTTCTGATGGTACAGCATCCCTTCAGTTCAGCCTGGCCGGTATCGATGCAGGATCCTATCCCGGGGCCATTAAGGCAGAATTTGCTGCCGAGAACTATGCACCCAGCTCCGCCTCGGGCGACCTTATAGTCCAGCAGGCTCCCTCTTCAGTCGTTGTTCTTAATGCAACGGGAACATACGACGGGAAAGTTACTCTTAGCGCCCGGCTTACTGCCGCTTCATCTAATACCCCTCTTTCCGGAAGAACACTCTATTTTAAGCTTAATGGTACGGATAAAGGCAGCGCTGTTACGGGCGACGACGGCCTGGCAGCTTTGCCTGAAGTCTCCATTGCAGGCATTCCTGTTGGAACGTATGACGACTACATAGAGGCAGCTTTTACACCTTTGGACGGAAATTATGCCCCGGCTTCTGGAAAAGGCCGCTTGGAAGTCAGCATGGCTGCAACCTGTATTACTGTTAATAAAATTACGGCTGTCTACGGCAGCAAAGTCGACCTTGAGGCTACTCTTACTGCCTATGACGCTCCTCTGCCGGGTAAACCCATTGAATTTCGTATAAATGGCCAGTTCGTTGGGGCTGCCATAACCGGTGCCGATGGTAAGGCCGTCAAAAACTGCATCGATCTGACGGGACTTAGTGCAGGCATCCATCCCGGTGCCTTCTGCGCGACTTTTGTTGAAGCCGATCCTTATAAAGGGTGCAGCAGTTATGCAGATATCGAAATTACCAAGGCATGCACCTGGGTTTCAGTCGGGGATGCAGAGGTGCAGTATTCCGACCTGGTTACAGTTACAGCCGTTGTAACCTCAGCCGCACAGGAAAACCTTAATTGTTCGGGCGGCCGCGTGGAATTTAAATACCAGCTGAAAAATGGGCCCATGAATACTCTGGGCACAGCTTCTCAGGCCGAAGTTCGTGATGGACATCTCCGCTTCAGCTTTGAATTTGCCTGCGGCCTCGATCCCGATACTTATAAAATACTTGCGGAATTTACTCCCTCCGACCAGGAGAATTTCAACAGCTCATGCAATAAGGCTCCTTATGGATCCCTGCTGGTTGAAGCCGAGAACGCCCTGGTTGAATATACCGGCCCGCAATACTTTTCGGCACCTTCCTGCGGCAGCGCTGCTGTTACCTTGTCTGCAGCCATAATAGATACTAATGACTGCAGCCGTGGGGACATTTCAAATGCAAGGGTCGAATTTAGGGAAGCTGCTTTGGGGGCTTTGTATAATGACTGGGAGGTGCAGGCGACAAACCTTCCCGTTTTCTTAACTAACCCGGCAGACAATACTATAGGCTCTTCAACCACACAGCCGTTCAGCAGGACGTTAAGCCAGGCGGAAGTAAACGGGACAATATTTGACGTCTATACAAAGGTTAGAGGTAATTATACCAGGCTAAGCAGTCCTTCACTTGTCACTATCGGAATTCCGGGAGATAACCATATCTCCGGCGGCGGATTTGTTGTGCCTGACTTGCCGGCAGGGAAGTACCGCGCTAAACTGGGATCAAAAACCGATTTCGGCTTCACGATGAAGTACGATAAATCTTGCCAGAATGTCCCGGGATTGGTAAGCTTAATTATCCGCGGCGAGAATGGCAAAATCTACCAGGTCAATAGCACAAGCGTAAATTCACTCTCAGCTTATACGATTGACAAAATGCCCGGAAAAGCCGCAAGTTTCACCGCCTCGGCTGAACTGATAGATATTACTGACCCTTTTAACATGGTTACACTGGGACGGGACCTCTGCCTTACAATCGGGATCTATGAGGAAAGTACGGATAAGCAGATGAATGCCATCTCAATTACTCTTCTTGGCGAAAACTCGGAACTCCTTTATTCAAATAACTGGGACGGCTCTAAAACCCTTCCTCAGAGGCTGAATATGAATAACGGCAGCGGAACTATTAAAGTGCTTGGCTCGGCAGTGCTCTCTTCTGTCGAAGGGGAGAAGGTTATCCCCAAAGAATATGCACTTTTCCAGAATTATCCTAACCCGTTTAACCCGAGTACTACAATACAGTACGACTTGCCCGAGGATAGCAGGGTTAGAATTGCTGTCTATGATATACTGGGTAAGGAAGTATCCCTGATCGCTGATGGCGAAATCCCGGCCGGAAGGCACCAGGCCGTGTGGAATTCTCAGGATCACGGCTCTTTTGCCTCCGGTATCTACATACTTCGCATTTCCGCTGAATCCCTTAACAGCAGCAAAAACCTGATCTCCACAAAAAAAATGCTCCTGATAAAATAACAGACTGCACATTCCTTTAAGATACAAGACGGGCTGCTTATCTGGCAGCCCGTCTTTCTTTTATTCTCTCCTGGAAAAAAGAACTTTTAATTGATTTCTGCAGTTCTAAAAATCATTCAAAAGACTCTTTCTTGTTATGAGCCTTTATGTTAAATTGCCTCTGGAAAAAATCCGATAATATGTCTATTATTATAGCAGGAGACTATAGGAATGTTTAGAATGGATAAGCTTTCAATAAATACTTTTATTGCCGCAATTGACGACCTGGAGGTAAGCCAGTACAAGGTGCTGGGCGTGCTTAAAAGGTACAAGGACCAGCTGCGCCAGCATAAAATTTACCCGGTCTTAACCGACCTGATAGAACTGATGAACCTGCTGGAGGAGTTATCAAGCAAGAAAAACCGGTTTCAAAGCCTTTTCCCGAAGAAAATCGAAAAGCTGGACCTCAAAAATAAAAAGATAGTCTACAGCAATGAGGATTATTCAGACGCCGACGTGGAACGCTTGTTCGAATTCATCAACTGGGCTTACCCGGAAATTGAGGAAACACTGACTGAGGCCAGGGCAATCCTGGAATTCGTAAAACAGAATATCAGAATTGAAGAGGTTGGAATTGTCCCTATCTACAGGAACGAAGGCTACTTTTTTGTCCCCGATAACAGACAGCTCCAGGAGCAGGTCTACCGCTTCGAAATGTCTTTTCTTCCAACAGGAGATATTTCGTTTAATGTGATGAAAACAAGCTTAATTGAAACACTTCGCATCTCCAGGCTTACATCACAGGCTTTTGCGGAACTAAAAATGGACCTCATACGCCGCCACCCCGAAATGCCTAACCCGGCTGCCTTTAAGTGCGAAACCGACCTCGATTTCCCGTTCGATGAGACGATTTTCCCGATTGCCAAAAGCATACTGGCTAAAAAACTTGCCGCCTGAGGTCCGGGGCATGCCCTGACAAAACACCGAAAATTTATTCTGAAATGGCTATTTGGCTATTCACGGGGGCTTCCTGTCTTAAAAACCTTCGTGATTGTGCTGCATCCTGATATTATGCTGAGACTTAAAAAAGCAGATAGCTTAAGTTTTTCATTTTATGTGCGATCATAAACTAACTAAGGTGAGATAAATATTAAATCCTTGATTTCCATCCGTAATTAATCAAATATGAATTCAGTGTTACTTACAAAATTCCAGGAACTAAAGTCCCTTAAAATTGATTTGCAATAATATCAGGCAAAAAAAGGTAAAATTAATGGCAAATCTTCCGGATGTCCTTTTTTACCATTGCTTAAGGAAACTAATTAGAATGTAAAATTGTATTATTAATATCAAATAAATCTCATAAAGTTGGGAACAAAGCCGTTAAAATGTTGTTTTATTGCTGAAAATCTTGATTTTTACTGGGAAAAGTGTTATTTATCGGTTTTGATTATTTTGGATTTTGCAGATTTATTGTTTTTAGAATGGTAATAATATCAGGAGTTAAGGTCTATTGAAAATAACAAAGCAATTTACTAACAGGGAAAGTCAGTCTCTCGATAAGTATTTACAGGAAATTGGCAAGGTAGAGCTTTTAACCGCAGATCAGGAAATTGAGTTAGCCCGGAGGATCAGGAATGGAGATCAGGCCGCTCTTGAAACTTTAACTAAAGCCAACTTAAGGTTCGTTGTCAGCGTGGCAAAACAATACCAGAACCAGGGCCTCTCCCTTGGAGATCTCATAAATGAAGGAAACTTGGGCCTCATCAAAGCTGCAAAGAGATTTGATGAAACTAAAGGCTTCAAGTTTATCTCTTATGCTGTATGGTGGATCCGCCAGTCAATCCTTCAGGCTATTGGCGAACATTCACGTATCGTCCGCTTGCCCCTTAACAGAGTAGGCGTTCTTAATAAAATTGGTAAAGCATACAACTCACTCGAACAGGAATACGAACGCCAGCCTAGCGCAGATGAACTGGCTAAAGAGCTGGATATGGACGTCAGTGAGGTTACTTATGCCCTCGAAATCGCAGGACGCCACGTCTCTATGGATGCTCCTTTTTCTCAGGGTGAAGACAACAGCAACAATCTCCTCGATGTTATCCCTAACGAACAGGAGGCTGCACCAGATACCAGCTTAATGAGCGAATCACTCAAAAGCGAAATTGAAAGCGCACTTTCCACTCTTACTGAAAGAGAGGCTATAGTAATCAGGTACTACTTCGGCCTGGATACCGAAAACTCGCTTACTTTGGAAGAACTCGGCGAAAAACTGAACCTGACAAGAGAAAGAGTCCGCCAGATCAAGGAAAAAGCACTCCGCAGACTCAGACACGCTTCCCGCAGCAAAAACCTTATGGTCTATTTAGGCTAAAAGTTTTTGCTTTTACATAATATTCATTGAAACCGCCTCTTTTTCATCAAAAAGGCGGTTTTTTTATGCTTAATCCCGCATCCGGACCTTAATTAACCTGGTTTCATATTCCAGCATTTAAGCTCCCTGCGCAAAAATGCACATCTGGGCCCCGGACTTTTCATAAATAAAATGGGGGAATCTAAGGGTGGTAAGTTTTAATCTGTCAGCAAAAACTTCCCGCTACACTTTTGCTGACAGATTTTAACTTACTAACATTTATCAAAATTGCTTTTCCCATTAAGGCATTATTATTCATACCTCAGGTCATTTGCCGGGTTAGCCGTTGCCGCCTTAAAGGCATGGAAGCTTACAATAAGAAATGTTACTGCAAATACCAGAAACATGGAAACAGGTATGATCCAGAAGGGGAAATGAATCCTGAATGAGAACTGCTCTAACCACTTCTGCATAAAGTAGTACGCCGGAGGAATTGCCAGAACAGATGAAATGGCTATCATCTTCATAAAATCTTTTGATAAGAGAATAATTATCTGTAAGACTGTGGAGCCCAGCACTTTCCGGATCCCGATCTCTTTTGTCCTTTTTTCCGCCCCGAATGAGGCCAATGCAAAAAGTCCCATGCACGCAATGAATATCGAAAGAAATGAAAACACGTCAAAAATGTCTTTCATCCTTTTATCTGCCTCATACTCCTTCTGCAGGGTTTCCTGCGGGAAGCTGAAGTCAAAAGGATACCCCGGGGCTAACTTTTCCCATTTGTTTTTAATGCGGCCGATTGTCCCCTGGATGTCCTCAGAGGAAATCTTAATTTCCATGTTGTTCCTGTAACTCCTGCTTACGTATAATACCAGAGGTTCAACGGGTGAATAAAGAGGCCAGTAATTGAAATCATTTACAACGCCTATTATACGCAGTCCCTGGCGTCTTGCAGGAGCATCAAAATAAGAAGTAAATTCCTTGCTGAACAGATTCATGGCCTTCAGCTTCCTTGCGGCCGTTTCGTTTACAATAATTGAGCTCACGGTGTCTGAGGAGTATTTTTCCGAGAAGTCGCGCCCGGAGGTTAGACGCAGCCCCATGGTCCTGATGAAATTGTAATCTATTCCCATGAAATTAATATCCATAATACTCTTATCCTGAAGTTCAAGTGAAGACATGAATTTCATGTGCACGGGATTTGTTGATGAAGCTGTAACGTCCTTAATTCCCTTAAGCTTTATGAACTCGTCCCTTAAAAGACTGTATTTATTAGTCAGGTAATCGTGCCTTAAGGGAATAATAATGGTCTTATCAATATTGATCCCCAGGTCCTTGTTTAGAATAAAACGGAACTGCTCGTTTATTATCAGTGAGCATATAATAAGCGCAATTGTAATTGTAAACTGCAGAACCAAAAGACCTTTTCTTATTCCGTTTCCGCCTTTGCCCGGCAGTTTTGCCTTTCCAAAAATCTGCGCCGGCAGAAATGATGAAAGAAAAAATGCAGGGTAAGCTATTGAAAACAGCGAACTAAGTAAGCCTGTCAGCATGGCCGGAAAAAGATTGCTGAGGCTTAAGGCGATAAGCTTCCCTGTAAGAATGTTAAAAGATGGCTGCAAAAGTCCCACCAGAACAAAAGACAGCAGCAGTGCGGTCAAAAGCAGTATTGTATTTTCAAGCATAAACTGTAAAATAATATCCTTGCGTCCGGCTCCAAGAGTCTTTCTGATTCCAATTTCTCCGGTCCTTTCAGTATATCTTGCATTTGAAAGAGAAATAAAGTTAATCAGTGCCACAAAGAGCAGCAGGAACCCTACAGATGTGAAAATATAAATGCTTGTTATGCTCCCGTTCGCCTCAATATCAAAAATGTAATGCGATTTCAGGTGAATATCCCTGAGCTTTATGGCCTTAAGTGTCCATGAGCCATTTGATTTTGGCACAGATTCCTTTATAAGCCTGGATATCCTGGCATAAAAGTCACTAACCCGTGCTTTGGGCGATAAAAGCACGTAAGTATATACCTGAACGCCTCCCCATTCAGAGCTGTAACCGGGGTTTTTTGCTTCTATAGTTGAAAATGAGGCGAGGAAGTTTGCGTGAAAATGTGAATTCCCCGGCATGTCTTTCATTACACCTGTAACAGTAAAGTTGTTCTCCGCTCCGTAAAGTTTTATGTTCAGTACCTTGCCCATTGGACTCGAGTTTCCGAAATACTTAGCCGCCATCGATTCGGATAAGACAATTGAATAAGGCTTTACTAGAGCCTCATTCGGGTTCCCGTTTACAAGGGGTAAAGTGAAAACCTGAAATACTGATGCGTCTGCACTGTAAAAATCATCTTCATTGAAAAGATTGTTCCCGTATTTAACAACAACATTTTTCCCCGGCCCGTTCAGCCTCACGGCGTTTTCTACACCGGTAACGTTTTTTAGTGCCGCAGCTGCGGCAGGAGCCGTCATTGCCATCTCCATATCCGACGGATCCTGCTTTACATAGCTGTGTATCCTGTATATCCTGTCCGCCTTTTCATTGAATGCGTCGTAACTGTTTTCATTTTCCACCCATAGCATAATGAAAGTAAAAGCTGTAAGCGCCATTGAAAGGCCCAGTACGCTTATAAAAGAATAAGACCACCTTTTCTTTAAGTTCCTTGCGGCAATAATAAGGTAATGTTTCAGCATTTTTAACCGGTATTGAAATAAAAAATTGAAAATTATTAAACTCTGTACAATTAACATACCAGAAGGGAAAACTTACGCATAATAAGAAATAAATAGCTGAATCCAGGGGGATCCGTTGTTTTATATGTGCGCTAAAGGACATCTCTGTACGGAAACGGACATTTTCATTGGTGTCTTTTCTTTTGGCTTAAAAGCCCGATTTTTATTATTTTGATTCATTATATGTGTGCTTCTTATTAAAAGAAAGAATACCCAATGAAATCTGTCCTCCTTACAGGAATAAAAAAACTGGAACTAAAGGACACCCCGGTGCCCGAAATTAAACACGATAACGAAGTCCTCCTCAGACTTGCCACCGTCGGCGTCTGCGGCTCCGATATCCACTACTTTAACGAAGGCCGCATCGGCGACCAGGTGATTACTTTTCCGTTCTCTATCGGACATGAATGCTCGGCTATTGTTGAAAAAGTTGGAACAGGCGTGAAAAAAATTAAGCCGGGTCAAAAGGTTGCCGTGGAACCCGCAATATCCTGCGGACACTGCGACCAGTGCCTATCTGGCCGCCCGCACACATGCCGTAATCTCCGCTTCATGGGCGCTCCCGGCCAGTATGAAGGATGCTTGTCTGAATATGTTGTAATGCCTGAGGAAAACTGCTTTGTAATTGACGAGAGTATGTCCTCTCTTAACGCGGCCCTCGTTGAACCCCTTTCAATCGGCGCCTACGCCGTTAAGCTTGCAGGAGAAGGGGATTATAAGAACATCGCCATACTGGGCTCAGGACCCATTGGCTTAAGCGTGCTCCTGGCTTTGGAGAAAAATCCCGGAAGAAAAATATTCGTTACAGATAAACTTAACTACCGCCTGGATGCGGCAAAAAGGCTCGGCGCCTTCTGGACTGCCAACCCCGGTCAAACAGATATCGCAAAATCCTTAAACCAAATTGAACCCCTGCAGATGGATATTGTCTTTGAATGCTGCGGACAGCAGCAGGCGCTGGACCAGGCAGTGGACATACTTAAACCGGGCGGCAAACTTATGATCGTAGGCATTCCGGAGACGGATACCATTCAGTTCAACATAAGTAAACTCAGGCGCAAGGAAATTACCATTCAAAACGTCAGACGCCAGAATAACTCTATACCCGATGCTATCAGGCTCGCTTTAGATAACCCTCAGGCCGCGGAAACGATGATTACTCACATCTTTAATCTTAACGAAGCCCAGAAAGCTTTTGAAACTGTTGCCGCATATAAAGACGGCGTTATTAAAGCCATGATTAAACTTGGCGACTAAATTTCCAGCGGGGGAAAGGAAATGAAAAAATATTCACTGGGACTCGATTTCGGCACAAACTCCTGCCGCGCTATTATTGCGGACCTTTCTGACGGAAGTGAAATAGCCTCCGCGGTTTTTAACTACCCATCGGGCCAAAGCGGCATAATTACAGATCCCGGGAACCCTTCGGTCGCCAGGCAGAATCCGCAGGACTATATTGAAGGCCTGGAGTACATAATTAAAGCCTCAATTGAATCCGCCCGCAGCACTAAGGACTTTGATGCCCGGGATATTATCAGTATCGGCGTCGACGCCACCTCAAGCAGCGTTCTTCCCGTAGATGAAAACATGACCCCTTTATGCATGAAGCCTGAATTTAGGAATAACCTTAACGCCATGGTCTGGCTCTGGAAGGATCATTCGAGTATTAGTGAGTCTGAAAAAATAACCCGCCTGGCAAAGGATAAACGCCCTCTTTATCTCATGAAAATTGGAGGCGTGTACTCCGTCGAATGGTTCTGGAGCAAGATCCTGCACTGTTTAAATGAAGACCCTGAGGTTTTCCACAAGGCTTTCAGCTTTGTTGAAATATCGGACTATATACCTGCCGTTTTAACAGGGGAGACTGACTCCCGTAATATTAAACGCTGCATCTCTGCTGCAGGCCATAAGGCGATGTATAACGATGAATGGGGAGGACTTCCTGACGAACAGTTCCTTGCTCTCGTTCACCCTGAACTTGCCCTCCTGAGGGGAAGGCTTTATGAAAAAGCCGTCCCATCCATAATCCCCGCAGGAAATCTTTCCAGGCTCTGGGCAGAAAAACTTGGGCTTTCTGAAAGTGTGGTAATTTCCACGGGTTGCGTTGATGCACACGCGGGAGCCGTAGGCTCAGGAATTGAACCCGGCAAACTGGTTAAAATTATAGGCACCAGCACGTGCGACATGATGATATGGCCCAAGGATAAACCGGTTAATTACCTTCCAGGCATTAGCGGCGTCGTCCCCGATTCAATTGTCCCTGGATACTACGGCATTGAAGCCGGGCAGCCTGCTGTTGGCGACATGCTCCTCTGGTTCGTAAAGGAACTTACTCCCGCTGAATATGGCAATACTCTAAAGGAGAAGTTTAACAGCCTGGGCCTTGAGGCCATGAAGCTCTCGGCAGGGGAAACAGGTCTCCTGGCACTCGACTGGAATAACGGCAACCGCTCGGTTTTTATGGATCCCCGGCTAAGCGGCCTCATACTGGGGCAAAGCCTCTACACCTCGGCACCTGAAATCTACCGCGCTTTAATCGAATCTACCGCCTTCGGGGCACTGACAATCATTAACAGACTGGAAGAAAACGGGCTCGGCTTTAAGGATATTATTGCATGCGGAGGCTTGGCGCTTAATAACCCTCTCCTAATGCAGATCTATGCCGATGTAACGGGTAAGACCATTCACCTGGCAAAAAGTGAACAGACCGGTGCCCTGGGTGCCGCAATCCTTTCAAGCGTTGCAGCAGGGAAAGAAAAAGGCGGCTTTATGAGCCTTGAAGAAGCCCGCGGGAAAATGACAGGAATTGCAAAATCCTATTATCCTGACGCTGAAAATGGTAAAACGTACAAAGAGCTCTTTTCCTTATACACACAGCTTTATGAATCCTTCGGAACAGCCTCATGGCACGGAAACCTTAGTAACGTCATGAAAACTTTAATTAAAATCCGTGACGAAAAAAGAAAATTAAAATAGAATTAATAATGAATAAAATCTTGGAAACAAAAGAATTTTCTTCAAAACCCCGCCGCTCCGTTTTGTCGGTGCCGGGACATATACAAAAAATGCACCTTAAGGCATCTAAATCCAACGCCGACGTTATAATGCTCGACCTGGAGGACAGCGTACCCGTCGACTCTAAAGAAGAAGCCAGAAGTGTGGTCCTGTCTTCTCTTAAAGAAACCGACTGGGCAGATAAAACCGTTTCAGTCAGAGTAAACGCGGTCGATACACCTTTTGCATATAAGGATATTATAAGCCTTGTAGAGGAAGCAGGAGATAGAATAGATTCAATTGTTATCCCTAAGGTGGAAAGCACTGCCGACTCCCATTTCGTAAGCCGCCTTTTGGACGGCATTGAAAGCAGCGCCGGGAATAGAAAAAAAATCGCCCTTGAACTCAGCATCGAAACTGCCGAAGGCATGGAAAACATTTCTGAAATCGCCCGCTCCACTGAAAGAGCCGTCTCTTTGGTCTTCGGAATAGCCGACTTTTCTGCCTCCATCGGGGCGCGCCTGATATCAATTTCAGGTCACGGTGAAAATGAAGAGGCTATCTACCCCGGCCACCGCTGGCATTACGCCTTAAGCCGTATGGTTGTGGCGGCAAAGGCAAATGGGCTCCAGGTAATTGACGCCCCCTTCGGAAATTATAATGACCCCGAAGGCCTCAGGAAATCCTGTGAACTCTCCCTTGCCTTGGGCTGCGACGGCAAATGGGCAATCCATCCCTCGCAAATTGACGTCATAAATGAAGTTTATTCTCCATCCCCGGAGGAAATTGAACGCGCCAGGAGAATTGTCGAAGCCCACATGGAGGCGGAATCCCAGGGCCGCGGCGCCGTATCGCTCGATGGCCGCATGGTCGACCGCGCAACCATCCGCTTGGCAAAGGCCCTGCTTAATAAAGCGGAATATCTGGGTTTGAAATAAATAAACCGCGGTCAGCGGGAAAGTATTTCTTTTACCTTGTTCAGGTTCTCATTTGAGACCAATATAAGTAAAATATCCCCATTTTCAATTGTTGTCCCTCCGGATGGCACAATATAGTTTTCATTGCGGTTTATAAGGACTACCAGGCTGTCGTGAGGAAGCCTGAGCTCTACAAGCGATTTCCCCACGTTCTTCGAGCCCTCAAAAACATAAAAGTCCACCAGGTCTGCATCCATCCCTTCAACCTGCGAAAACTCAATCGGGGATTGCGGCACTTTCACCTCCGGAGTATCAACCTTCAGGAGCCTTGCCATGGGGTTTATTGTCCATCCCTGAAGCAGTGCCGATGTAAGCACAATAAAGAAAACAAGACTAAAGAAAAAACCTGCTCCCTGAACGCCATACATCAATGGGAAAGTTGCCAATACGATCGGAACCGCACCTCTTAATCCAACCCACGAAATAAAGAGCTTTTCCCTGAAGCTGAATTTTGAAAAGATCATCGAAATAAACACACTCAGCGGCCGGGCAATAAAGATCAGAAAGAACGACAATAAAAGCCCGCTTTCAGTTACTTTTATCAGCCTGGAAGGAAATACAAGAAGTCCCAGTATCAGGAACACACAAATCTGGCTTAACCACGCCATGCTGTCGAAAAACCTGTTCAGGACTTTTTTGTGAACTATTTCCTGATTCCCGATTACAATGCCCGCAATATAAACGGCAAGAAAACCGCTGCCGTTAAGTAAGGCTGTAGCTGAATATACAAAACATGCAGACGCCAGCAGTAATACCGGGTAAACACCCTGGTAGGGTACTTTTAGATAATTTATAAGGAATGCAATCCCTCTTCCTGAAGCTAAACCAATTACAGATCCCAGCCCCATCTGCATCAAAAACAATCCAAGCAGATTCCAAAGGGAAGTATCCGGCTTCAGATTTAACTGTATAAGCCCCAGAGTAAGAAAAACCGCCATCGGATCATTACTGCCCGATTCCAATTCAAGAAGCGGTTTTAGCCTGTTCTTCAGCGAAACATTCTTTGACCTCAGTACCGCAAAGACTGCTGCTGCATCGGTCGAGGATACAATTGAACCGATTAAAATACAGGCCAATAATGAAAGGTCAAGCACCATGTAAGCCAATAGACCCGTAATTATTGCCGTAAGAAATACTCCCAGGGTTGCCAGGCTTAAAGAATCCCTTAAAACCGGCCTGACCTCTGTCCAGTCGGTGCCGAGTCCTCCGGAAAAAAGTATAAATATAAGCGCAATAATACCTACTGTCTGGGCAATATATGCGTTATCAAACTCAATGCCTCCTATTCCCTCAGAGCCTGCAAGCATGCCTATGCCAATAAAAAGTAGCAGAGTAGGAATTCCAAGATTATGGGAAAATCTTGCGATCCCGATACTTATAAGTATCAATATAGACGATATCAGTATGTAATATTCAACAGGGATCATTAAGCCTCAGTTTTATGTTATTTTATATAACGCATGGGTTAACTTGCCCCATACAAAAAAAGCCGCCTCGTTTATTTCCGGGCGGCTTTTCTTCAACTTTCGAAATCATGAACCTTTATTATAATACTTCATCGCTTCGGGAATTTCATCCTTAATCTTATTTATTCTGCTCTGATCCGAAGGATGGTCGCTTAAAAACTCCGGAGGGGCTCCCTTGCTCTGGGCTGCCATTCTCTGCCAGAAACTTAATGCCGTATTAGGATCGTAACCCGCCATTGACATGAATATAAGCCCCAGGTGATCCGCCTCGCTTTCCTGCGTGCGGCTGAAAGGCAGCAGTATTCCTACCTGTGCTCCCACCCCAAAGGCTGCCATAAAGAGCTGCTGAGTCTGCTGCGGCTTGCTCTGAAGTGCTACCTGCAAGGCTACACCTCCAAGCTGGGTTAATAGGCCCTGACTCATCCTTTCATCGCCATGCTTTGCCACAGCATGCGAAATCTCGTGCCCGAGAACCACCGCCAGACCCGACTCATCCTGCGTCAAAGGGAGTATCCCCGTATAAACAACAACCTTTCCTCCCGGCATGCACCAGGCGTTTACTTCCTTGCTTTCAACAAGATTAAACTCCCACTGATAGCCCTTCAGCTGATCCGAAAGGTTATTATCGGCCATGTATTTTTCTACTGCATGCTGAATCCTCTGACCTACACGCTTTACCATTGCCGTGGCATTGGCGTCAGTACTTAACTTATTCTGCTTTAAGAATTCCCCGTACTGCTGGAAGCTCATGGACAGCATCTGCGAAGCCGGTACCAGGTCCAGCTGCCTTCTTCCCGTAAGCGGAACTGTACTGCATTCCAGAGAAAATGCGGCAAGCAAAAGGAACAACAAATAAAATTTCTTAAATCGCTTCATATCTCTTCCTCTTAAAAGAAAATGCTTTAATTGAAAAAATGTCCTATATATTTAAGGTAAAAAGGAAATGCCCTAATTTCAAACCCTTACCAATTCATACAATACTGCTACAAAAACTCAAAAATAGGTCAGTACCCGGGATGTTACTGTATTTTAAGTTAGTGATGTCCATTTTGAAACTGTTCTTGCTGAATGTTTAGAATTATAAAATAATAATTTGATCCCGATTGGAACTAAAAGCCTTATTGGGTCTTTTATTTAGATTTTCTTCTATCTTGGAGTCAATATTAAATTAAAAATATCCGAACCGCAAATCAATTTAGCCGGCAAAATAATCTAAAACAAACAATTGAAACGAAATAATAAAATATTCTTGACGATAATGTGTGTTATCGCTATTTTAAGCTCCAATATTTTATAAAGACCTACATAGCAAAATATTAAGAACAGTTGAACAATTTAAGACCCTACTTCTTTTTCTCACATTTTGACAAAACCTTTATATTAAAAGTGTTTCATCTTTACAGGCAATAAATAGATTAAAGACACCCAGACGGATCAGAGCATTAAAAATAAATTCCCGCAAAGATAAAGAATAGTACTATGCATGTGTTTTAGATCAGCAGATGCCCGTAATTGGAGATGTTAATCTCTGGAACTTACATTTGTAAAACAAAATACTGATCCTCTAAAAAATATTTTATTTTTTTTGAAATAATTTTCCGAAAACGCTCTTTGTCACCATATATATAAGTATACAAATAAAATATGCTTGGCGTAGATGCTAGCCAAGAGGTTTTTATTACATTAGTTCTTTAACCTTATAAATGAAAACCTCTTCTGAAATTTTCTTTTCAAGAGACAACGTCTTAAAAAACACTTTTAGCATCGGGATTTAGAAATGTTAATAATAATTCTTCAATATAATTGGATCTAATTACGATGAGAAACCTGATTATTTCACTGTTTATTTTCCTTGGTCTTAATTACAGTATCTTTCCACAAACAATACCAACAGCAACCAGTGCTGATAAAGGAAATGGGCGTGGGCTGGTTAAAGATATTGGAAACAATATAGAGCAAATAAGTGACTTTGACGGAAATCTCCTATTGAATTTTAAGACTAAACTTAGTCTGCCCAATGAAATGGGTGGCGACTTTTCCGTTATGTACAGCAACAATGTTGAGCACAGGGCATTTATGTACTGCGATCCCAATTATTCAGGATATATGGTTAATGCCCCGGAATGGATTTTAGGCTATAAGGGATATGCCCTTCAGACTTTGAATTTTGAGATCTTTAATTTTATCCATCCTGATTCCAAGGGAGAAAATGTGCCTCTGCTGGTATCTGGCTATCATTTTTCAAACAGATTAAAAGAGTTTAGTGATGATTATGATTTTATCCAGATTTTAATGGCGGATGGTTCAAAAACTACACTAAGGAATGTTGATAAGAATCAATGGGTTGGACTATATGTTGAAGATGGCAATGATAAATACGGTTATGCAAAGGTTGAAATAAATTCGGATATGCCAACTAATGGTTGTGATAATCATTACAGAAGAATCTGGTTTTATCCCGGTGACGGATTTGTATATTATTTTGAAGAAGAACCAACAGTGTATTATGGCAGCACAAGCTGGACAGCTACTGATCCTACAGCTATTTATGGGAGTGTAAATCTTTTTGTGTAAATGGATTTGAAAAAGTATACATAAGCGTAGT